>NZ_JBLVXX010000066.1:0-18674 GCF_048283985.1 Enterobacter cloacae complex sp. 6730903
GTCAGATGTGTATAAGAGACAGGTTGCGGGGTGAAATGTCATTTTTTACGTCTGACAAAACATCCCTTATTATGGCTGATAGTGAAACCTTATGCCCCTTTCAACATATCAAACACCACGCGGGCAAAGCCCTTCGCCAGTTCAGGATTAGAGAGATATTGCACCATCATCTCCTGCTGGGCTTCATTGCTGTCCATAACAGCGTCATCAATCGCCTTCGGGAAATCCCCCAACATCGCCTGTTCGCGCGTATTGTTCGCGATCTGGGTCATCACCGCCTGGTTTTCTGACAGCTTGTCGCGCACCGCAAAGGCATAATTGATCATGTCTTTATCGGTCAGATTATCGGTGACAAAAAGCTCGTTCAGACGAGCCAGGATATTTGAAAGAAACTCCTCTTTCTTGTCCTTTGGTTTCGCCGTTCCGACATCATTACCCGGTTTGATTTTGTATTCTTCAGCATCCTCTTGCAGCTTCAGGTGCTGTTCGTGGAGTTTTGACAGGCGATAATGGCTCATCTCCACATTACTTAAATCAATCTCATCTTCTTCAATACGCTGTTCATGCAGTAACGGACGCAAATGACGGGCGAAGAGACTCAGCTTTTCAAGGTTCTTGTCGTCATAATCTACGATTTGCGACATAAACTCGTAAAAGCGGACAAAACTGCCGAGATCTTTCTTGAAAATATCCAGCTTACTTTTTTCTTTCTCGCAGTCCTTAAAGGTGTTTTCCGCATTGGTGATCAGCACAACATCGCCGGTCTTCTTAGTGCGTTCAAACATCTCTTTGGCCAGCACATAGGCATCAATCGCTGAGGTGTAACGATGCTTCCAGCGCTCTACCGCAGGTTTGCAGATATTGCTAATGGCCGCGTTGGATTTGTTTTTGCTGAAGAACGCCTCACAGAACTGCTCCACTTCGTTCCACAGGAAAATACCGCTGGTACGCAGCTTTTCATAAAGCTCAAAGACTAACTGCGGATCGCTGACATCCATCAGCTCTGCTGTCTGGTAGTACGGCTGGAAAGCTCCCAAAATCTCGTCAGGTTCGTTGTAGAAATCGAGCACAAACGTGCCGGACTGTGCCTTCCCAGGATAGGTACGGTTCAGGCGCGAAAGCGTCTGTACGCATTCCACGCCGCCCAGCTTTTTATCCACATACATGGCACAGAGCTTAGGCTGATCAAAACCGGTCTGGAATTTGTTGGCCACCAGCATCACCTGGTAGTCGTCAGTATCAAACGCTGTACGCATATCCCGGCCTTTCAGGCCTGGATTCATATTGATCTCAGTGAATTTCTGGTTGAGCAGCGCAAGGCTGTTGTGGTCATCTTCATGGAATTCCACTTCCCCGGAGAACGCCACCATTGCGCTAATCTTGTCGTACTTATGCTCGGCTATGTATTTATCAAATGCCAGCTTGTAGCGCACCGCTGCTTTACGCGAACTGGTCACCACCATCGCTTTTGCCTGGCCGGCCAGTAAATGCATAACATGCTTGCGGAAGTGCTCAACAATCACCTTCACTTTCTGCGACACGTTATGATCGTGCAGCGACACCCACTGGTTCAGTTTGATCTTCGCTTTCTTGCTGTCCACTTCCCGATCAGGATCGTCCAGCTTTTGCAGCAGCTTGTACGCCACTTTGTAGTTGGTGTAGTTCTTCAGCACATCAAGAATAAAGCCTTCTTCGATGGCCTGACGCATGGAATAAACGTGGAACGCTTCCGGTTTGTTCGTTTTCGATGCCGGTTCCTGCGGGTTAGGACGACGGCCAAACAGCTCCAGCGTTTTGGCCTTCGGCGTGGCGGTGAAGGCGTAATAGTTGAGATTGCTGCTGCCTTTACGCGCCGCGACGGTAGCATCCAGAATATCTTCTGAAGAAATCTCCTCATCGTCATCCACTTCTTCGGTCATCAGCACTTCTTTCAGCTGACGCGCCGTAGAACCGCTCTGCGAGGAGTGCGCTTCATCGGCAATCACCGCGTATCTTCGCTGCTTCAGGCTGACGCTATTTTCAATCGCCTTCAGGACAAACGGGAAGGTCTGGATGGTGACGATAATGATCGGCTGCGAGTTTTCCAGCGCGCTGGCCAGCTTTTCTGATTTAGAACCGTCGCCTTCTTTGTTATTGATACGCCCGACCACGCCGTCCTGATGTTCAAACTGATAGATAGTGTCCTGCAGCTGATCGTCCAGCACGGTGCGGTCCGTCACCACAATCACCGAGTGGAACTGCTTATCGCCATTTTCATCGTACAGGCGGGAAAGCTGGTGGGCCGTCCAGGCGATAGAGTTCGATTTGCCCGACCCCGCACTGTGCTGAATCAGGTATTTATTGCCGGTGCCTTCCACCGTAGCGGCGGTGATCAGTTTGTTCACCACGTCCCACTGGTGATAGCGCGGGAAAATCAGGCTCTCGCTTTTATACTTCAGGCCAATAGCGTTTTCTTTTTCGACGATTTGCAGATGCACAAAACTGGCGAGAATTTTCAGCAGATTGTCCGGCAGCATCACCTCATTCCACAGGTAGCTGGTGGCATAGTCGTTGGCATCTCCCGGGATGTCGTTCCCCGCACCGCCGTCATGGGTACCTTTGTTAAACGGCAGGAAGAAGGTTTTATCGCCCTCGAGCTTGGTCGCCATAAACACTTCGTACTGGCTGACGGCAAAGTGCACCAGCGCGCCGCGTTTAAAGGTCAGCAGCGGCTCAGGCTTATTAGTGCTAGGATCTTTGGGCAAACGCGTTTTCTTATATTGCGTGATGGCGTTTTGCACCGTCTGCTTAAATTCAGACTTCAGTTCCAGCGTCGCTATTGGCAGGCCATTGACGAACAACACCAGGTCGATACGCCACTTCTTCGCTTTTATACCCGTTTCTTCGAATGCGGCGTTCGACGCATGCGGGCTGTAAACCAGCTCCGGCACAATGCGGCAGATATTCTGTTTGTAGCGCGTCAGGGTTTCCGGATTGAGGTTATGTTCTGGCTTAAACTGGCACAGGGAAAAACGCGCATTATGGCTTTTGATGCCGTGGCGCAGCACGCCGAGCGTGCCATAAGTGCGCGACAGCATATCGGTGGCGTTGATGTCCGCTTTTTTTAGCTGCGCCACCAACGCATCGAGGAAATGACGCTCGGTATCGGTAGGGTAAATTTTTGCAAACTTCTCCCACTCCTGCGGCTGGGTGATCTGCACAAAGGTCAGTGCATCCTGCGAGTACAGTGCACGTTCGCGATCGTAGCCTTCAGTTTTGCCACGGACCCAGCCTCGATCGATCATCTGAGCAATCATCTCATTCTGGAAAATCAGCTCTTTGGTGCTGTCCATGCTCATGCGGTGGCCTCCTGTGGCTCCTCAACATCCTGCGTGTCCGGGGCAACCCAATCGCGGACGTCAATTTTTCCGGTGACGGCGGCGGAGATCAGGGCGGTGCGGCGTTCCTGGAGAAGTTTAACTTGCTCCATAGCACCAGACTCTATTGATGAGTACAATTTGATGGTTTCTT
Organism: Enterobacter cloacae complex sp. 6730903; assembly: GCF_048283985.1. NCBI lineage: Bacteria > Pseudomonadati > Pseudomonadota > Gammaproteobacteria > Enterobacterales > Enterobacteriaceae > Enterobacter > Enterobacter cloacae complex sp. 6730903. Next base: position 3,511 of record NZ_JBLVXX010000066.1, read on the forward strand.
TTATAAAGGAAACTATTCGTTGGATATCGTTCTCTGGCGGAATCGGAATTGCTATCGATTTAACGATATCTGTATTTAAGTTTGGTTGGCCCGAACCCTGTTTTATGCTTTCTCTTAAATTTGTTGTCAATGTTGAAAGATAGAAATAAGCATATTCATGATCAATATTTAACAATTCAAACCCAACGACCCCATCGTTCGCATTTGCATCAATGCTAAGGATTTTAGGTACGCCAAGTGTAGCACCACTATTTGATAGCAATAATGTCCCTGCTTTAAACACTCTACATTGCTCACTTCCTTTTTTAGTAAGGAACGTATCGGTGCTATCTAAATATATTTCATTATCTTTTGTTATCTCAGCAACAGTCACCCACGGAGAATAATCACCATTAAATAAAGTTGGGTCACCTGCTGGTCTTGGTGAGCCACCTCTAACAACTAATGAGATATACCCAAATTTTGATACTTCCCAGTGTTCTGGCACGTCCCCCAACCACTCAACATCAGAATCTTTCATCGGCACATCAGGGTTTAGTCCTTTGGTGACGGCATGGCTAATCACCGCCTGACATTTTTCTTTAAGTAGTTCAATCAGTTGCTGTTGCTTCTCGATCAGGTTATCGATTTTTGCGGTTTCGTGATCGAGGAAAGATGCTACAACAACTTGCTCTTCATAAGTGGGTAGGAGGATAGGATTACATCCGACCTCTTCAACTGTAATTTGTGGAATAGCCGTTTGTGTGAACCAGAATAAATTTTTCCTATTGCCTAACATAAAATAATATGCAAAGGCAGGATAGATAGCTTGAGTCAGATGTTTACAGTAAATAGTTGTTTGAGTTGTTGTTGATTTTCCCGATACTAATTTAACAGAACCAATCGAGTTTCCTCGTGCCGGTATAACTAGGTCCCCTACACCAAGTTTAACTTGCGGACTACTAACGTAGCCAAAGTATGATTCACCTTCAGTTGCAGAGTAAACGGGCCATTCTCCGTCATCTTCGAGTTGTTCTTTTAAGATTGTCTGCCCCATTGCGATTTTAAAATAACGCATTGTTTTGGCTACATTCCAGTGACTAGGAACTTCCCCCAACCACTCAACCCCAGAATCCTTATACTCCGGATACGCCTTATACTTAGCCATCAGGAATGTACCTCCTGCAGCAGCTTCATAATCTCGGCGCTGACCGCGTCCAGGTCGGCATCAATCTCTTCCAACGGGCGCGGTGGTTGATAGACGTAGAAATGGCGGTTAAACGGAATTTCATAACCCACAATCCCCACCTCGCCATCTTTCGCATCACGCTTATCAGCGTTTATCCACGCGTCATTCACGTGCGGTAGTACTTCAGACTCGAAATAGTTTTCAATCAGGTCGCTGGAGGATACCGCCGGGTTCAGCGGCACGTTTTCGTTATCGCGCAGCTCGCCGTCCTGTTCGAACTCAACCACTTTGCCTTTGTATTCAAATGCACCATACAGCGGCTGAGCGGCTTCTTTCAGCACCTTCTTCACCACCGGCTCGGCATCCGGGTTTTTCGTGGTGATTGCATCGATAAACTGCTTGTTCTCTTTCGCATCCAGCTTCACGCCAGCGTTTTTGATGGCCCCTTTCAGGGTCAGTTGGAACTGGTTAAAGTCATTGCTTACCAGCGTCTTGCCACCCGCCTGCGAACCCAGAGCCGTCTGAATCTGCTGCGCTTTTTCCATCAAGGCGCGCTGAGCCAGCCACAGCTTGCTGTCGAGCAGGTCTTTAATCTGCTTCTCTTTCAACTCGGCAAATTCAGCTTTGATAATGGCGCGTGCTTCGGCTTCCAGTTCGGAGAAATCACCATAGCTATCTTCCTGCCATTGGGCTGCGAACTCTTCATACAGACGTTCCATCGGCGCGTTAAACGGCTTCGGTGCAAAGCGCAGAGCCGCAATCGCTTCATCTGTCACCTGAGCGGATAACCGCAGCGGACGTTCAATGGTCAGGCGACGATAGCCAAAGTCGGTACTGTTAAAGATTTTACTGGCGAAGGTTTTCGGCGCTTCGGTTTTGGCGGTGGCTGGCTGACGACCACGGCTGGATTTTTGCTCGGCAACTTTTTCCAGACCAAGCTCTTCCAGAGTTGTGGCATCTACCACTTTAAAATCACCGAAGGTCTGGGTGATCAGTTTGATATCATCTTCGCCCATCAGGTTGCGCTTGGACCCCAGCGATTTACGCATTTTTCCGCACAGGTTGGTGCCATCAATCAGCTGTACTTTACCTTTACGCTCAGGCGCTTTCTTGTTGGAGAGGATCCAGACGTAGGTGGCAATGCCGGTGTTGTAGAACATGTCCGTTGGCAGCGCGACAATGCCTTCCAGCAAATCGGCTTCCAGAATATAGCGACGGATTTCGCTCTCACCGCTGCCCGCACCACCGGTAAACAGTGGCGAACCGTTAAGGATAATCCCGATACGCCCGCCGTTGCTCACGGTGCCATCCACATTGTGGTTGTCGCGCATTTTGCTGATCAGGTGCATCAGGAACAGCAGCGAGCCGTCGGATACACGCGGCAGGCCCGGGCCAAAGCGACCGTTAAAACCTTTCTGCGTATGTTCGTCGTTAATCTCGCCCTCAATCTTCTTCCAGTCCACGCCAAACGGTGGGTTAGAGAGCATATAGTCGAACTGGTCCTGTGGCAGCTGGTCGTTAGAGAGGGTGTTACCCAGCTTAATACGGCTGACGTCCTGACCTTTGATCAGCATGTCGGCTTTACAGATAGCGTAGGATTCCGGGTTCAGCTCCTGGCCAAAAGCACGCATCACCGCGTTAGGGTTCAGTTCGTGCACATATTCCATGCCTGAAGAGAGGAAACCGCCGGTTCCGGCCGTCGGGTCATAAATGGTGCGGATGATACCGGGCTGCGTCAGGGCTTCATCATCTTCCATAAACACCAGCGAGGTGGTCAGACGCACAATATCGCGCGGGGTGAAGTGCTCACCGGCGGTCTCGTTAGAGCTTTCCGCGAAACGGCGGATAAGTTCTTCAAACACCAGGCCCATTTCATAGTTGGAAATCGCCTTCGGGCTCAAATCGGTGGTGGCGAATTTCTTCACCACTTTGAACAGCAGATTGGCGTCTTCCAGCAGGCCGACAAACTCGCTGAATTTGAAGTGTTCGAAGATTTCACGCGCGTCCGGGGAGAACGCCTGTACGTAGCTTTCAAGGTTGGCTTTGATGTCGTTTTGCCCCATCTTGCCCAGATCCATCTTCGAGGTGTTGAAGAAGGAGAGCCCGCTGGCGCGCAGCAGAAACTTCTCTTTGGCATCTTCCGGCAGTGGGCTCATTTTTAATTCATCATATTTCGCCACAACCGCGTCTTTGGTCTCCGCCAACACACATTCAAGGCGGCGCAGCAGCGTAAAGGGAAGGATCACGCGCCCGTATTGAGACTGTTTAAAATCACCGCGCAGCAAATCAGCCACCGACCAGATAAACGCAGCCGTTTGAGAAAAGTTAGTGTTAGTCATGAAGCCCTCGGGGAGATCGCAGCCATAATGCAAATGTGCACAGGCAAATATTCATTTTTGGAATCCAGTGCGCAAAATCATACCCGCTATAAAGGCTATCGCAAACGATACAGGGCAAAGAAATGAACAATGATATTGAATAACTGATTATCAGCAGAGTGAGTAATGTGGATTCTGCTTGCTATTCATGAAGGAACATAATTGGGTGGATAGGGAATTTCAGACACAAAAAAAGCCGCCTTTAAGCGACTTTGATTTGCATCTTTTGGTGCCGAAGGCCGGACTCGAACCGGCACGTATTTCTACGGTTGATTTTGAATCAACTGCGTCTACCGATTTCGCCACTTCGGCACTGAAGGGGATGCGGAAACGTTGTGGATTATACCTGTCGCGCGCCGCCATGCAAGCGACGACGCGCGAAACCCGCGCTAAGTGCCCAAAAAACCAGCGCCCCTTCACTCCAGCTCAGACACCGCCAGCCGAATCACCCTCGCCGCCTTCTGCTCCGGCAGCGCCAGGACCTTCGCCCACATGTCCTGCACCATGTCGCAGGAGAGCTTCTCCTTGCCCACTGCCTTCTCCGGCATCTGCAACAGCTGGATATCCTCGCCGTACTTATCGGCAAGCGCCTTCATAATCGGCCGCACATCCTCGACAGCCGCCTCGCGTTCGGCTTGCGTCACGGTGTGGCGGTTTTTGCCGTAGGCCGTGCGCATCATGTCGGCGTCGGCCTGCATGCGTCGCGTCATCAGGTCTTTATCCAGCATGCGCATCGGGTTCACGCCGCCCTTCACCGTCGGGTAGAGGAAGCGGAAGCAGGCGTCGTCGCTCACCTTCTGGATGGCGGCGGTCTGCTCCATGTTGATGGTCATGTAGTTCACCACGTTGGCGTCCGGGGCGTTTTGCAGGCGCGTCATCTGTAAATGCAGGATCTGCGGCTGGATGGTGTCGATAATGTGCTGCTCCGGCTCGCCGGCCTTTTGCAGGGCGGCCATCTGGTCGAGGATGCGCTGATGCAGCGCGGGCTCCTGCTCCTTAATTACCTGCCAGGCGGGCATCGCGTTGAGGGTGGTATCAATCTGCGCTTCCGGAGCGCTTTGCCTGTCAAAGAAGACCCAGAACGCCACGGCGGCGGCCGCGACAATAACAACGACCGTACTGATCCACGTTTTTTTCATCTCGCATCCTTATCCTTGCGTTATGCCGGTTTACACCGGCACGCCGCTGTGGAAGCGAAACTCGTTGTCCGGTGTCGAGATAAGTGTGGCTTCAATTTCACCAAAAAGCTGTATGCGCGGTGAGATATCGTCGTCGCTCACCTGCCGGGCCAGCGTCAGGTAGTCCTGATAGTGGCGCGCTTCCGAGCGCAGCAGCGAGAGATAGAACTTCTGTAAGTCATCGTCGAGGAACGGGGCCAGCGCGGCGAAGCGTTCGCAGGAACGGGCTTCGATGTAGGCGCCGCAGATGAGCTTGTCGATCAGCGTCAGCGGTTCGTGAGTGCGCACTTCCTTCAGCATCCCTCTGGCGTAGCGGCTGGCGGTGATTTTGACGTACGGAATGTCGCGCGCCAGCATCGCCTCGCGCACCTGCCAGAAGTGGTGCAACTCCTCTTTAATCAGCAGCACCATGCTGTCGATGAGCGCCTGGCCCCACGGGTCGTCGGTTTTGGGCATCACGCTTTTGCCAATCTGCTTGTGCAGGGCGATGAAGTCCGGCTCCGGGCCGTCGCGGAAGGTGAACTGTTCGTAGGGCTTGAGCCAGTCGAGCAGCGCATCGGCACCGCTTTCGTCGGCGACGTATTTACGCACCAGCAGCAGCGCGGTCTGGGCGGCCTTGAGCTCGCACACCATGTGGTCGGTGAGCAGCAGCGGCAGGTTCGCCGGGTCGCGGGCTTTATCAATCCATGCTTGCGGGGTCGGGCACTGGAGGAAGTTGAGTACGGGGGCGAGTATCTGCGGGTAATCCATGGTTCTGCCTTGAAAAAAGCGGTGGCGCGCGCCACCGCCTGAATCACTTAGTGACGCACGCCGTCGTCGTCTTCGTCGACGTAATCTTCGTCGTCGCCTTCTTCGCCGTCTTCACCGTTCGGATCTTCGAAGTAGGTTCCCCAGCCGTCGTACTCCACGTCAAACTTCTCGGCCAGGTTCATCAGCTGTTCTACCTGCGCGTCGATCAGCTCCGCCTTCAGCGCGCCTTCGCTCAGGATGTCGCAGCAGATGACGGTGTCGCCCTCTTCCACTTCCAGCTCTTCCGGCTCGGTCACTTCGTAACCCAGCTTGAAGGCTTCCACGGCCATTTTTTCCAGCGCTTCAAAGTCGTCCGCAGAGAAATGGTGCTCGATGGTGTACAGCGCGTCCGGATCGCTACCGTCTTCCAGCAGTTCTTCAATAATCAGACGCGTCTCTTCGCGTTGCTCTTCCAGTAATTCCGGGTTTGCCATGGGTCAATCCTCTTTAAAGTGCGGCAGATACTTCTATTTTCACACACGGACGGGTTTGCCTCCACCTTTGTTGGAAAGATTTGTGAAACGGGGTTGCAAATGAATAATTACACATATAAAGTGAATTTTAATTCAATAAGTGGCGTTCGCCATGCGAGGATAAAATGTCTGATCTGTACAAGAAACACTTTCTGAAATTGCTCGATTTTACCCCTGCACAGTTCACCTCTCTGCTGACCCTTGCCGCACAGCTCAAAGCCGATAAAAAAAATGGCAAGGAAGTACAGAAACTTACCGGTAAAAACATCGCGCTCATCTTCGAAAAAGACTCGACCCGTACACGTTGCTCTTTCGAAGTTGCCGCATTTGACCAGGGCGCGCGCGTCACCTATTTAGGGCCGAGCGGCAGCCAGATTGGGCATAAAGAGTCAATTAAGGATACCGCACGGGTTCTCGGGCGGATGTACGACGGCATTCAGTATCGCGGCCACGGCCAGGAAGTGGTCGAAACGCTGGCGCAGTACGCGGGCGTGCCGGTATGGAACGGGCTGACCAACGAGTTCCACCCGACGCAGCTGCTGGCGGACCTGCTGACCATGCAGGAGCACCTGCCGGGCAAGGCGTTTAACGAGATGACGCTGGTCTACGCGGGCGACGCACGCAACAACATGGGCAACTCGATGCTGGAAGCGGCGGCGCTGACCGGGCTGGATCTGCGCCTGGTGGCTCCGAAGGCCTGCTGGCCGGAAGAGAGCCTGGTGGCGGAGTGCAGCGCGCTGGCCCAGAAGCACGGCGGGAAAATCACGCTGACGGAAGACGTGGCGGCGGGCGTGAAGGGCGCAGACTTTATTTATACCGACGTGTGGGTGTCGATGGGCGAAGCCAAAGAGAAGTGGGCGGAGCGTATCGCGCTGCTGCGCGGGTATCAGGTGAACGCGCAGATGATGGCGCTGACCGGCAACCCGAACGTGAAGTTCCTGCACTGTCTGCCGGCGTTCCATGACGACCAGACCACGCTCGGCAAGCAGATGGCGAAGGAGTTCGATCTGCACGGCGGGATGGAAGTGACGGACGAGGTGTTTGAGTCGCCGGCGAGCATCGTTTTTGACCAGGCGGAAAATCGGATGCATACGATTAAGGCGGTGATGGTGGCGACGCTTGGGGAGTGATCCCCTCTCCCACGTTATTGATTCGGTGCGCTCTTCTTGCCGGGTGGCGCTGCGCTTACCCGGCCTACAAGTCCCGTAGGCCCGTGCAAGCGAAGCGCCGCCGGGCAAACCGGCTCCATTTCATTGATTTTTCACCCCGAAAAAGGTACGTTTTCGCCTTCATTCCAGCGTGGACATGCCAGCATTATGCCGATTATTCAGTCTGTTGAACGTGCGTTGCAGATCCTCGACCTGTTCAACGAGCAGGCCACCGAGCTTAAGATCACCGACATCAGCAAACTGATGGGGCTGAGCAAGAGTACCCTCCACTCGCTGCTGAAAACCCTCCAGCTTCACGGCTATATCGATCAGAACCCGGAGAACGGGAAGTATCGCCTCGGCATGAAGCTGGTCGAGCGCGGTCATTTTGTCGTGGGCTCCATCGATATTCGCCAGAAGGCGAAAGGCTGGCTGACGGAGCTGTCCCGGCGGACCGGGCAGACCACCCATCTGGGGATCCTGGACGGGCGTGAAGGGGTCTATATCGAGAAGATTGAAGGCAAGCTCGCTGCCATCGCCTATTCACGCATCGGCCGCCGCCTGCCGGTTCACGCCACCGCCATCGGCAAGGTGTTGATTGCCTGGCTGGGCGAGGCCGAGCTGAACGCCCTGCTGGAGGGCTATCAGTACACCACCTTTACGCCCGCTACCCTCGCCTCTCGTGAAACCTTAATGAGCGCCCTGGCGCAGACCCGCGAGCAGGGTTACGCCCTGGACAGCGAAGAGAACGAGCAGGGCGTGCGCTGCGTGGCGGTGCCGGTGTGGAACCACGAATCCCGCGTGATTGCCGCCCTGAGCCTGTCGACGCTGACCTCCCGCGTGGACGATGCCGAGCTGGCTAATTTCCGCGAGCAGCTTCAGCAGGCCGGGCTCCAGCTCTCACGCGCGCTGGGCTACCCGGCCTGAGCCGTCAGACCGGCTCGTAGGTGAAGTAGTCGAAGTCCGCATGGCAGCCGTCGCCGCTGATGTCCTCGCAGTGCAGTCCCACAAACGCGCCGGTGAAGAAGCCGCGCCCGCCGATGTAGTCGTCCGACAGCTTCCACGCCTCATACGTTACCGGCACGGTGTGCCACGTCTCGCCGTCGAACGAGTAGCTGTAGCAGTAGACCAGCGTATCCACGTCCACCCGCAGCCAGACGCTCTCAGCCTGTTCCGGCACCGGAATCGGCTGCTCGTGCAGCGGCCATGACGGCACGTTGTGGTCAAGCTGGATCACCTTAATCGTTCTGCCCTGCCCCTCCTCGTAATCCACAAAGCAGTAGCTCCAGTTTTTGCTGTTGTAGTAGCAGGTCAGCCCCGCGCTCTGCTGGAAGTGGACCGGCGAGAACTGCATCCGCGTCTCGGCCCGGAAGGTGAAATGCTGCCACCGGCGCGCCACGGTCGACTGGGTAAAGGTCGAGTTGAGCGAGTCGTTGCCGTACAACCGTAAATAGCCGGGACGGGCGGTGAGCGAGCCGAGGGTGTCGTCGAACGGAATGCGCAGGGTCTGCAATTCAGGGTCAAGCGTGCTGCCGTCGAAATCATCCCGCCAGCTGCCCTGAGCGGCGGCGGGCTGCTCCGCCATCTGCGGGCCTTTCACGGTCAGCTGCGCGTGCTTGCCGCCCTCCACGAACGGCCAGCCATCGCGCCATTCAATGCGGGCGATGCCGGTCTCGCGCCCCAGCGGGCAGTAGCCGCGTCCGCCGGAGGCCAGCAGCGGCACGCCGGGCAGGCGCAGCGGGCGGCTGGTAAGGTAGGCCATATACCACTCCCCGGTGTGGGTTTGCAGCAGCGAGCCGTGGCCGCTCTTTTGCAGCGGGTTCTCCGGCAGGTGCCAGCTGGTCATCATCGTCACATCCGGGTGAAGCTCGTACGGCCCGTCGATGGTTTTTGCGCGCAGCACCACGACGGCGTGCTCGTAGCTGGTGCCGCCTTCGGCAACCATCAGGTAGTACCATCCCGCGTGGCGATACAGGTGCGCCCCTTCGGTGTAGCAGAGCGGCGTGCCGGTAAACAGCGTTTTGCGCTCGGGCGAGAGGGTGCCAGTCTGCGGGTCAAACGCCTGCATCACGATGGTGTTGTGCGGGTTGCTGTGGTGGCGCGGCCCCCACGGGCGGTAGAGGTAGTACTTGCGACCATCGTCGTCGTGGAACAGGGACGGATCGAACCCGCCGTTACCCATCGGGATCGGCTCGCTCCATGGCCCCTCAATGGACGGCGCGGTGACGAGGAAGTTGCGGCCATTTTTCCACGGCGAATCGACAATCTTCACGTCGGTGTAGAGCAGCCAGAATTTGCCGTCGGCGTAGCTCAGGCACGGCGCCCAGATGCCACCGGAGTCCGGGTTGCCCTTCATGTCCAGCATCGACACGCGGTCCAGCGGCGTGCTGACCAGCGACCAGTTTTTCAGGTCGCGGGAGTGATAGATGCGCACGCCCGGGAACCACTCGAAGGTCGAGGTGGCGATGTAGTAGTCCTCGCCCTGGCGGCACAGGGACGGGTCCGGGTTGAAGCCGGTCAGGATTGGGTTAGTAATTTCCATATTGCCTCCGGTTAATGGGATGCGGCTGTCGCGGCGTCGGGAATGGCCTCGCCCTGCGCCGCGCGGTGCTTGATCAGCTGCTGGCTGATGGCCTCCACGCGGGCGTCGGTGAGCTTGTAGAACGACAGCATGATGAACATGCCCGCGTAGAGCACCACCGGCACCACGCAGAACAGAATTTTGATGGTGGTCAGCACCTCGACCGGCTGCACGCTACTGCTGGCGGAGTAGTTCACCCAGGCCAGGATCCAGCCCACCACCGCCCCGCCAATCGCCAGGCCAATCTTCAGGCTGAACAGGTAGGTGGAGAACACCAGCCCGTCGAGGCGGCGACCGCTGCGGCTCTCCTCGTAATCCACCACGTCAGAGGCCATCAGCCACTGTAGCGGCGTGGTGGTGTTAAAGACGAACAGGAACAGGATGTTGAGGGCGAAAATCAGGGCAATATGCTCTGCTGGCGTGACGAAAATCAGCAGGCTGATGAGCGAGTAAGCGACGATGATCCACTTAAAGGCGGTGACGCGATCGAAGCGGCCCAGCAGACGGGAGGAGCAGAGCGAGCCGAACATGGTGGCGAGGCTGCCGTAGAGTAAAAACTGCGTCGCCATCTCCGGGTGATCCATCACGTATTTCACGAAGTAGAGCGTCGCCCCGCCGCGCACCACGTTGGAGCAGGTCGCCATCATCTTGAAGGCGCACATGATCCGCCACTGGCCGTTGCCCAGCAGCAGCTTAAGATCTTTCGCCACCGACGAGCCAGGCTGCACCTCAAAGGTGTAGCGCTCTTTGGTGGTGAAGAAGCAGACATAAAGCAGGACCACGCCGGTCAACCCCAGCACGCACATGGCGCCGAAATAGCCCACCTGCTCGTTCCCTTTGCCGATGATGCTTACCAGCGGCAGCGCGATGCCGCTGATGGCGAGCGACCCCGCGGCGGCGAGGAAGAAACGCCAGGACTGAAGGGCATGACGCTCTTTCGGGTCGGCGGTGATCACCCCCGGCATGGCACAGTACGGGACGTTAACGAAGGTGTAGACCAGAGTCAGCAGAATGTAGGTCACGCAGGCGTAGATGATTTTGCCCTGCGCGGAGAAGTCCGGCGTGTAGAAGGTCAGCATGCAGACGATGCCAAACGGGATGGCGCCCCACAGCAGGAACGGGCGGAACTGGCCGTAGCGGGTGCGGGTGCGGTCAACCAGCAGCCCCATCAGCGGATCGGTCACGGCGTCGAGCACGCGGGAAACTAAAAACAGCGTCCCCATTATGCCTGCGGAGAGACCGAACACGTCGGTGTAGAAATAGGCCAGCAGGAACATCGTGGCCTGCCAGACGAAGCCGCAGGCGGTATCACCCAGCCCGTAGCCAATTTTGTCTTTCATGGTTAATTGCGTCATCAGAATTACACCCTTATGTAGTGTGCTGAATTACAACATCGTGTTAATGGAGTGTAATGAGCTGCTCAATTAATCAGCAATGGTCATATCTTATTTCTGAATTACGTTATTTTGCTTTTGTGACGCCAACGATATATCTCAACTCATTGTTTAAATTAGCAAATTAAAGACAAGCAAAAACCGCCCGCGGAATATTTCCCGCAGACGGTTTTCTCTCAAAAAAATAATTAAAGGCCGAGCGCTTTTTTACCGGCGTTAATTACCTCAATGATTTTATCGGTGTCATAAATACAGCCTTTCCAGGTGCCGCCGCTCACGGACTGTAATGCCGCCCACAGCCGGGTATCGTCCGGCAAAAAGTCGTGAGCGTGCAGGTCCGGGTGCGTCTGCCGCCGTGCCAGCTCGCGCGCCCCCTCTTCCGGCGTCAGCGGGTTGTCCGCGGTGCCGATAAAGTTCACGCTACCTGTTAATGTCAGTCGGTCGACGGCTATCTCGATAATGTCATTATCGCGCAGCTTACCAATCGGCCCGCCCGCCAGCGCCTCCGGCGACACGTGGCCGAAGCAGGCGCCCGTCGACACGCCGGAGAAGCGCGCATCGGTGATTAAGGATACCGTTTTGCCCCACGAGATATGCTTGAGCGCGGAGGTGAGCTGGTAGGTCTCTTCCATACCGGTGCCGGACGGTCCACCGCCGATCACCACCATGATATCGCCCTGCTTAATCTCTTCCCGCTTGATGGCCCTGATCGCCTGCGCCTCCGAGACAAACACCCGCACCCGGCCGGTGTGGCGGTAAACGCCATCTTCACCCACTACCGACGGGTCGATCGCCGTGGCCTTGATCACCGATCCTTCCGGCGCGATGTTGCCCGTCGGGAAGCAGACCGTCGAGGTCAGCCCTTTCGCTTTTGCCTTCTCCGGCGGCAGGATCACGTCATCCGGCTCCACGCCGTCCTGCTCGCGCAGGCACTGGCGGAAGCGCTTACGGCGCTCCGAGCTCTGCCACCAGTCGAGGTTCTCGCCCACTGTCTGGCCAGTGACGGTCATGGCGTCCAGATGCAGCAGGCCAAGATCGCGCAGGTGGAGCATAACCTCCGGCACGCCGCCCGCGAGGAAGGCGCGCACGGTCGGGTGATAGTCCGGGCCGTTGGGCAGCACGCTCACCAGGCGCGGCACCCTGCGGTTGACGCGCGTCCAGTGTTCAACGTCCGGGATCGTGCAGCCCGCCGCGTGGGCAATGGCCGGAATGTGCAGCAGTAAATTAGTGGAGCCGCCGAACGCCGCGTGGATCACCATCGCGTTTTCGATGGCTTTATCGGTGAGGATATCGCGCGTGGTGATGCCACGGTTATCCAGTTCACTGACCGCGCGTGCCGACTGGCGGGCGATCTCCAGCCACACCGCCTGCCCGGAAGGGGCCAGCGCGGAGTGCGGCAGCGCCAGACCCAGCGCCTCCGCCACTACCTGCGAGGTGCCCGCCGTACCGAGGAACTGACACCCGCCGCCCGGCGTGGCGCAGGCGCGACAGCCCAGCTCAGCGGCCTCCTGCAAGGAGAGTTCATGGTTGGCGAAGCGCGCGCCGATGGTCTGCACCTTGCCCGCGTCTTCCCCCACGGTCGGCGGCAGCGTCGCCCCGCCCGGCACCAGAATGGTCGGTAGATCGTGCATGGAAGCCAGCGCAATCATGGTGGCGGGCAGCCCTTTATCACAGGTTGCCACGCCAATCACCGCCCGCCGCGTCGGGAGAGAGCGGATCAGACGGCGAAACACGATCGCCGCGTCGTTGCGGTACGGCAGGGAGTCGAACATACCGTGCGTGCCCTGCGAGCGACCGTCGCACGGATCGCTGACGAAGGCGGCGAACGGGATCCCGCCGTTGCGGGTGATCTCCTTCGCCGCCGCCTGCATCTGCATGCCGATTTCCCAGTGCCCGGTGTGGTAGCCCAGCGCGACCGGGCGTCCGTCTCCGGCGCGGATGCCGCCCTGGGTGCCGATGATCAGCACCTCTTTGCCGGTGAGCTTGTTGGCGTCCCAGCCCATTCCGGCGTTCTGCGTCATGCCGAACAGGTTGCCGCTGGGGGATTCCATCAGCATCTGCGGAGTCAGCGGCAGCGCGCCCTGCGGCCCCGCCGCGTGGGTGATCACCGCATAAAACGCATCGTCCTGTGGGGTGAAAATCTTCTCGATGGTCATGGTTATCGTCCGGCTCAGCAGAGTTTGAGCTGTTGCAGCAGGGTTTTCAGCTGCGCCTTACGCGGCGCGTCCAGCGGCGAGGCTGGCGGCAGGACGTGCGTAGAAATCGGACGACCGCAGAGCACGATCGCCTCTTTAATGACGTTCACAAACGGCGTATCCAGCTGATACATCTGCGGGATTTGCAGCAGGGTCTGATGATACTCAGCCGCTTTCGCCACGTCTTTATCCCGCCAGGCTTTCAGAAGATTCACCGACACCTGCGGGGCAAAGTTGCCGCTGGCCGAGATCGCCCCGTCACCGCCGAGCAGCAGGGTATTAAACAGATGATCGTCGTAGCCGCAGAGTACGGTGAAGTGCGGATGGGCGGCTTTGACGGTGTGGATCATGCTGCGCAGGTGGGCGACGGAGTCGATGGTGTCTTTGATGCCGACGATGTTGCTGCGCGAGTCGGCCAGGGTTTTGACCAGCGCCGGGGTCAGATCCTGCCCGGTCAGCGCCGGGAAGTTATAGAGCATCACCGGCAGCGTGACGCTGTCGGCCACCTGTTCGAAATAGCGGATCAGGTTTGCTTCCGACACTTTCCAGTAGTAGGGGTTGATCACCACGATGCCGTCAGCGCCCGCCTGCTGCGCGTGCTGGCTCAGTTCAATGGTTTCCCGGGCGTTGGTGCCGCCGGTGCCGATCAGCACCGGCACACGACGATCGACATGATCGATCGCAAACCGGGCAATGGTTTTACGCTCTTCGCCGCTGAGCTGGGAGAACTCGCCGCCGCTGCCCAGGAAGAACAGGCCGTCAACGCCTGCTTTGATCAGATCGTCGATCAGCGCGGCGGTACCCGGTTTATCAAGCTGGCCATCGGCGGTAAAAATGGTGGAGACAGGGGGAATGATTCCCGTGAACAACGCGGACTGCGGCATGAGATCTCCTTGATGAATCAGTTTGTTCTATATTATAGAACAGCGTTCATTAATTTAACGATCATACTATGACGCAGAAAAAGCGCAGGTAAATGGGAGATGAGGAGGGAGTGCGGGAAGTTTAAGCTGGATCACATATTAGAGGATGTGGTCTGGTGCCCTCACCCTAACCCTCTCCCACGGGGAGAGGGAACTTTTACACCCTCTCCCCTTGGGAGAGGGCCGGGGTGAGGGGTTACTCTACCAGCATCTTCACCACAACCTTACGCACCTGCGCCGGCGCTCCCACCGCGCACAGCGGCTTATGCACTTCACCCGGCCAGAACACTACAAAATCCCCTTCGCTCAGCACCACGGTTTTCTCCTGCTCGCCTTCCGGCAGGAACGCGATGTCTTTGCCCGCCAGCCAGTCGGTGTCCGGCGTACCGTGCGGCAGGGTGCTGAAGGTCATCCCTTCCTGACCCTTCAGCACAATCTGAATATCCAGATAGCGTGCATGGTATTCAGCGCGGCGCTCGGCGAACGGCTGAGTCATGTCCTCCGAAACCAGATAAAACAGGCTGTTGCCGTTGATGTCGTGCTTGCCGGTCGGCGTCGCGTCGCTGACGTGGGCCTTAACGTGCTCAATGGCCTGGCGTAGCTCTTCTGGCAGCCAGGACTGGAGATGATGAATATTGCCAATAATCATGATACAACCCTCAGATTAAAACATTGTTTCATTTTCATGTTTTATACGAGAATTGCCTCTTCCATACCAGCCCTTTTTTGACAAGATTTGCGTCAGCGCATGTTTATCGAGAAATATGTTAATCCACTGTTAATTACATACAGGCATTTATGCAGTGGTTATGCATAACCTCATTTCATGCACTTTGCACATAGGATCTAACTCACTGAATTTACAACGTAACTCACAAAACCTGTTGGTGTATCACACTTTATCACTTTGGTTATTCCCTTTAAAAATCCATAATTA
>NZ_JBLVXX010000067.1:0-17865 GCF_048283985.1 Enterobacter cloacae complex sp. 6730903
ATAATGGCGTATGTCTCGTGGGCTCGGAGATGTGTATAAGAGACAGGATTAAGAGTGTCAAATGAACATTTTGAAGAAACTGCTAGACATTTTTCACAGGCAGAAAAGTTAAGCCAATTTGTTACGGACGAGTTAGTAGAGCAACTAGGGGAATCAAAGAACGTATACTTTAATGTATATATGAAGTGGAAAAAGAAAAGAGATGATAAAACCAACTTCGAAGATTTTACTAGTGCATTCTTAGGACTTGAAAAAGAAGATGTTAATCTAAATGATAAATTTACAGCTTATTCAAGTTGTATTTTTGAGTTATTAACAGCTGCTAACTTTGATGTTATAGATAATAAAGACCTTGTTCCCTATGATTTCTTAGAGAGAACAAGAAGAAAATTTATTAGAGAATCTACATCATTTAGACATCCCAGAGCAGTTGAGAATGATATATATTGTGCCCACACTTTAGGTGATGAGAAACTTCATCTTGACTCAAGGGGTTATTTTAGCACCCCTATGCTGATCACTCTAGATACCTCCCAATATCTCCTAAGAAATATAATCCGTCGAGAAAATAAATTCGCTGAGTGGCTCATTTATACACCTCAACGTGCGATTGAAAGACTTTCTTTAGTTGGATTAAAAGTATCATCTGAGTCTCTTAAAGATGGTGTGTTAGCTACAATATCTGAAGAATATTTCTTTAAAGAAAACTCGATGAGTTTACTTGATACGTTATCGGTGATTATCGACGATAATAATAACAGTGAAGGGGATGTAATTAAGTTTGTTACTTCGTTGAGAAGAAAAGTAAATGAAGAAGCCTTAGACTATTCAGAGATTGATGTGGGGCATTACAATAACATCAGCTATGTGTTGCTATTCATACATCGTGAATTTAGGGATGAATTTACTAAGATAATAAAACTTTTCTCTGATGCCAGTTACCAAGACACACTAACTAAACTGCTTATGTCTAGCATAAAGGGTGAGTTTGATGAGAAGCAGAGGGATAGACTGCGCGAAGAAATGCAGGCAATACTATTGAGCTATAAATAAAAAATTGTTTAAGAAGCAAAGACAATCATGTCTTTGCTTCTTCGTTGTGTTTTTGGTGAGTTAATAATTGAGGAGTAATTTCTGGCCATGACATGGTGTAGCACTGTAAATATACCTTTGGATTGTGTTTGCGTGTTTGATGATGCGGGTTCCTTTTTAATATAAATTTAAGGTTATAATTGACTACACATATATGTAAGCCATACTCTTCGGGGGTACTTATGGGGATACCTAAATTTCTGTAATAGCTTAAAATCCAACAAAATCAATTGATTAATGTGTTGTAATTCATTCCTATTATCGCACCATCTAAATAAAATAGTTACCCTACATTCCAGTAAATCTCATTCTCAGATCATGGCAGCAAATGTTGTTAATGGCTGCACATTTTCGCGCCATCGTTTTGTACCTCAAAGAAGTTGATCGGCGGCATAACCCAAAAGGCTATACCGCCAGCGCCATGTTATCGCGCCATTAACGCAAACACCCCCCAGCCAAAGTACTCCCGCGTGTACGTCACATGACGTTCAGGCGCTATCGTCAGCTCCGCCCGAACCTCCTGCGCGAAGTCATCGTCTGGGTTTTCCTCCAGCCAGCGCCGCATGGTCATCCATTTTGCGGCTTCGTACCTGTCCCAGCCTTCCTGGTCAGCCAGCACCATTTCAACCAGGTCATAGCCCTGTTGATCGAAAGACGCAACCAGACCGGGCAGAGTGAGAAAGTCTGCAATCGACGAGACGCCGCAGGCCTGAGCTATCTCTGCCGTCGCGGGTACCCGACGCCAGTATGGTTCGCCGATGAGCATTATTCCCCCGGGCTTGAGGCTTTTTGCCAGCAGATCCATCGTCCCGGCTACGCCACCCGCAATCCAGGTTGCGCCAACGCAGGCCGCCACGTCACATTTTTCATTTGCGACGTAGCCGGCCGCGTCGTTATGAATGAAATGGACGCGTTCGCTGACGCCGAGTTCCTCTGCGCGCAGCGTGGCCTGCGCGGTGAAGAGCGGGCTCATATCGATGCCGGTACCGGTAATACCGTAATCACGTGCCCAGGTACAAAGCATCTCTCCCGAGCCGCTGCCGAGATCGAGAATGCGTGTGCCTGGCTTCATGCGTAACACGCGGCCCAGCGTCGCGTACTTCTCTGGTGTAAAGGGGTTATGAATGCGGTGTTCGCTTTCGCTAACAGTAAAAATACGTGGGATATCCATCATCCTCTCCTTAACGATTATCAGGCTGAGCGCGAACATTGTTCAGCCCCGTAGTGTTAATGCGGTAGGGCTGACCGTTAACGGATTTGATCAGCTTTTTGGTTTTGAGCTTTTTGAAAACGGCGAGCGTGCAGTCAGCCAGCAGTAGCCCTTCGCGGCTATAGCATTCAACGGCGGTGACGCGGCCAGAGGTATCGCGGACGTGCACAATACGGCCACCTTTGGCGAGAACGTGTAAGGTACGTTGTTCCTGACGGGATAAATTCATACTGGAAAACCTGTTTAATCATCATGTGCAAAACGTGCAAACACACAGCGGTGTCCGCATACGATTTCGGCGCATTGATAATCAGTCCGGCCTGGAAAGGTCGGGAAGCTGATTATCGGATGATTACATTCTCCAGCATCAAAGCCTCGGATTGAGTTGATAGGTATTTACGGGGTGAATGATAACACCTGTTTATTGTCAGTGAATACCCAGGGGCGAAAAATGTGATCCCGGTTGGTATCGGGCTCAGGAGAGGGGATCATTCCTGGCCGCTCTTAATTTTGCTGTCGACCTGAGGCTGTGGTTTGCTGAAAAGATATCCCTGCACAAGCTCGCAACCCAGAGCCTGAAGCCGCTCAAGCTGCTCTTCGGTCTCAACGCCCTCGGCTATGACGCCCATATTAAGGCTTTTAGCCATACCGGTAATCAGCTTCACAATATTAAGCGCATCTTCCTGCGTAGATATCGGATTGACAAAAGATTTATCGATCTTGATTTTATCAAAATTCAGTTCGCTGAGTCTGGAGAGCGACGAATAACCCGTGCCAAAATCATCAATGGAGATTCTTACGCCCAGTGCACGGAGTTTTTTGAGGATCGTAATGGGGTTATTTCTGTCACTGAAGAGGGATGACTCTGTGACCTCTAACTCAAGACGGTTAGCCGGTAGCCCGGTTTCAGCCAGAACGGACTGCACCGTATTAATAAATGATTTGCTGCCCAATTGAACAGGCGAGACGTTGACGGAGATCCTGGCCGGAACAGCCCAGGAGACCGCTTCCCTACAGGCCAGTTTAAGTACGGTTTTACCTATCTCGTTGATCATGCCTGTTTTTTCAGCAGCGAAAATAAAGCTATCCGGGGAGAGCATCCCCTTTACAGGATGCATCCAGCGAATAAGCGCTTCATAGCCGTAAATTTCCTTGCTGATGGAATTCACAATAGGCTGGTAATAAACAACAAACTCATCATTCTCAATTGCTCTTGCCATATCATTTTCAAGGGTTCTGCTCTCCTGCAACTTCTGTAGCATTCGCTGGCGGAAGACTTTGATCTGCTGAGAACCTTCTTTCTTGGCTTCATAGAGCGCCAGATCGGCAAATTTATAAAGGTAATCCGAACGTCGTTCATTATCCGATAAAACAATACCCACGCAGGTGGCTATTTTTATAAGTTGATTATTAATTGTATAGGGCTTGCTGATGCTATCACTGATTTCTCGCGCGCGTGAGACAGCTGCGGTTTCGGTTAAGCCACTGGAGAGAAAAGCAAATTCGTCGCCGCCCAAACGATAAAATGTCTCTGAAAAGCGGCTCAAAGCATTAAGGCGCGTGGATACCTCACGTAACAGCAAATCCCCGGTATCATGACCGTAGGTATCATTCACCTCTTTGAACCGGTCTAAATCGAATAACATCACCGTGACCGAAATATGTTTTTTCTCAGCCTGTAGATTGAGTTTATTGAGATCATCCCAGAAGAAAAGACGGTTTTTCATGCCGGTAAGGGAGTCATGATAAACATCGTATTCCAGTTTTGTATTCTGGATTTGCAGGGTTTCTTTGGACAGCTGAAGTTCTTCAGCCAGCGTTTTCACTTGCATGTGGGCTTTCAGGATATTTTTATTTTGATAGATAATCAAAAAGCCCAGTATGAAGCTTAAAATAACCAGTAACAGCGAAAGTGCTGAATAAATATAATACAGAACCTGTATTTTAAGGTTGGTTTCATTGATTGTATTAACATCTTTTGTTAAAGCCGTGGATGAAAGCTGGCTTAGCGGAGCATCCAGTGAATGCATATTTTTCAGATAGAGCTTTAACTCTGAACGGCTCATTTTCTCAAGATGACCATCCAGATAGTTCAGTATGTTTTCCAGGCGTAAGGCGAGCGTCTGATGCGCTTTTTCGCTGTTTATATAACGACCCAGGCCGCCCTCTTTCAATAAATCATTCTGGCTCAGCATGATTTCCAGGCGCATGCGAACCTGGTCTACCGTAACGTCATCAGTCTCGGTTGCGTACAGTCCAATCCATGATTCAAATCGGTAATATTCAGATACCAGTTGGGCTACAGACCAGGACTCAGTGTAGTGAGTCAGTTTTTGCAGCTCTTGCTGACGATCGTAAACAAGAAATGCTATATATCCAGTAGTGATAAAAAGAGAAAAAATGATACCAACCAGTATCCTGTTCATTATGTTCTCCTGAACTACTATTCAATCTTCATTTTGCTGACCTGCCATGCCGATCGCGAGTAATAAATCTGATTATTGAGTTCAGGAAGACTGTCATAAGGGTAGACGATGAATGACGGACCTTTATCGCGGATGCGCATATATTCGCCATTGACCTTTAAAGCCAGGATGGCGTTGTATTTCTGGAAGTCGCTGAGAGGGATGACGGTCGTGTAATCATTGAGTGCAACCACATTCAGGACAGAACCCTTTGCACCCACATACTCCATGAGTTTGCGCATCGGGATACCCTCAAACTTCGTGCGGCCATTATACCAGGGAGAGGTCGTCTGGAAACTCACCATCCCCAGTTTTTCCAGGCTGGTAATATCAAAAACGGCTTTTCCATTTTCGTTCGTATTTTCTATATTACCGGTAATGGTTAAAATGGGTTTGCCCACAGGCCTTGGCAGTTCGCCAGCCCAGCTTAAACTTTGTACCAAAAAGCAGCACAGCATTAGGATTATTCGCATATTGGCCTCCTCTTTTTAACAGAAGTATAAGAATTATAAGTTATTTATCCTATAAGTTTGTCTATTTTGTTGAACGCCACGCCTTTTTGCAAATGCTACTTGATTAAAATCATCAAAATCAAAAAGATAGCTGTTGTTTTCCCCGTGATTGCAGACCGCTGGCTGGAGCTTACGTTTTTTAAAACATAAAAACTCAGTGTAATAAGCCACCCGAGATTAAAAAATGATCACTTTGATTTATTGATATATTTACGCACCCCCATTTTTTATCAATGGGGGCATCGTTAAGATGAATTTATTTGTACAAAGAATGATAACGTACCCTCAATGTGAGGGAATAAGAGAGTGCGCGTACCGCTGACGTCGATGGCACGGAGTTTCGCTTAACCCGCCTCCAGCATACTGAAACTGACGATCCGCGAGCGCCCCAGCTCTTTCGCCCGGTAGAGCGCCACGTCTGCCGCGCGCAGCAGGTCGTCGCTTTGGGCGTGCTGCGGGTAACTGGCGATCCCGATCGACACATCCACCGGGCCAATCTCAGCAAGCCCATAGCGCAGCGACAGCGTATGGACGCCGTTATAAATCTCCGTTGCGCAGGCGTGAGCCGCTTCCTCATCCGCCCCCGTAAGCAGCACCAGAAACTCTTCGCCACCAAAGCGGAAAGCCAGACCGGCATCATGCACGGCACGCTGAACAATTGTCGCCACGCTCTTTATCACATGATCGCCAGCCTCATGGCCGAAGCGATCGTTAATGCTTTTAAAGTGATCGATGTCGATCATCATGCAGCTCACCGGCTCATCATTGCGCATCGCCTGAGCTATCTGAGTGCGCAGGGTATCTTCCAGGTGGTGGCGGTTACGCAAGCCGGTGAGCGGGTCGAATAGCGCTTTTTCCAGCAGGGCATCGCGCAGACGCTGGTTGGCCAGCGCCAGACCCAGGGCTTCCGCCATTAATTCGAGATATGCGCGGGACGGTGCCGTTTCAGGCGTAATGTTCTGAAACGACAGCAAACCAATGGCTTCCCCCTGCGCAATGAGCGGCACGCACAATGAACTGTCTTTTTGTGATTCAGGCAGATGCTGGCAACCGATATCCGGCTCGCCGTTGACCGGTGGGTGGCTCTGACCACGGCGTATGGCCCAGCATTGATCGGGGTGGAAGGCATTTTTTTCTCCCTGGGGAGATAACCATTCCGCCGCACAGCGCATCTCCCACGGGTTTCGATCCAGAATATACAGACGCCCGGCGACACCCGGCGCAATGTTGGGAGCAAACAACTCTGCCACCGCAATCACGTCGCTGACGTTCTCGCACCCCTGCAAGCGCTGGGTCATTCGCGCGAGCAGCTCGCGTATGGCCCAGTCTGCATCGCGTTCTTTTTCAAGCCGCTGCCTTGCCAGCTCGTTCTCGCGGAAAATGCGAATGGCCTGAGCCATATCACCTATCTCATCGACCTGGTTGAAATTGGGCGTTTCGACGGCGTAGTCCTGTGAGGCCAGCCGGTGAACCACATCACTGAGGCGCACCACCGGGCGCAGCACGCGGTGTTTAAGAATAAAGCCCATCACGAATAAGAAGAGCAGGGCGGTCAGGCCGACCATCACCTCTGAGGCGGTACGCAGCGTTTTCGACGTTTTGGTCGCCGCCTGGACATCGGCAATAATGCGCTTATCCAGCAGCATACGAAAATGGTCAATTTTGCTCTGGGCGCGTTCCGTTTCCAGTTCGTAGATTTTGCCGAAGAGTAACGCAATGGCCTGTTGTTCCTCACCCCGGGCGACGCTCGCTATTGCTGCCTGCTGTTCATCCTGTAGGCCATCGACAATCTTCAGCCCTTCATACAGCAGCGCCAGCTCTTCGCCCGTTGCGCCCGTATCTTTTAACTGCCCCACTTTGTGTTCAATATTCTTCAGTTCACCTTCTTTCGCCTGGTACGCTTTCAGCACATCGGGCTCTTTTTTGATGGCGTAAAGGCGCGCTAAATCGGAGAGCATCCAGGTTTCTGCTTCAATCTCTTCCGTAAGCTGGTCAAAAATTTGTCGTTGCTTAACAGCCTGACGCTCTACGTTGTCGGCATGGGAAGCCATCAGCATGACGATGCCGGAGGCAATGGTCAGGCACACCGTGACACCATAAGCCCAGTTTGTGATCGTGGCGATTCGCACCTGTTGGATCCTTCTACGACAAATGTGGAAGAGCGTTCATTTCAGATTATAGAAAACCCCTGATTTAACGCGAAAAAAAAGGCGGCACCGGGCCGCCTGTCCAAACGCGTTTCGTTAGAGGTCCGGATGATTTTTTCCCTCTTCGATAAAGTCTGCGTCCAGCTCTTCGGCGTTGCCTGCGTGGTCGCGGCCAGAGAAGAGGTTCCAGCAGGCGATAAACAGGGCGGCAATCAGCGGCCCAATCACAAAGCCGTTAATGCCATACAGCTCCATACCGCCGAGCGTGGTGATCAGTATCAGGTAGTCCGGCATTTTGGTGTCTTTGCCCACCAGCAGCGGACGTAAAAGGTTGTCCACCAGCCCGACGATAATGACAAAGAAGCCCACAATGAACAGACCCTGCCACAGCTGGTGAGTGGCAAACAGGAAGATGGCGGCGGGAACCCAGACGATAGCCGAGCCGACGGCGGGCACCAGGGAGAGGAACGCCATCAGCGCTCCCCACAGTACGCTACCGTCAATACCGACGATGGCAAAGGCGATACCGCCAAGCGTACCCTGAACCACCGCCACGACCGCCGTGCCTTTTACCGTGGCGCGTGAGACGCCGACAAATTTCGCGAACAGGTGCTGTTTGACGAAGTCAGAAAGCGGCAGCGAGTCGAGGATCTGGCGCACCAGATAGGGCCCGTCTTTGAGCAGGAAAAACAGCAGGTACAGCATAATGCCGAAGCTTATAGCAAAGCCGAACGTCCCTTTACCAATCAGGAACGCACTTCCCGCCAGATATTGCCCACCCTGTAACGCGACATCGGAGAGCTTCTTCTGGATCTGCGCGGCGTTGGTCAGGTTGTGATCCGCCAGGAAGCCGCTGGCCCAGTCCGGCAGGCGGTTGAAGATACCGGCGATGACTTCCGGGAACTGCGTGTTGTTCTGTTGCAGCTTGGTGTAAACCATGTTCAGTTCCACCGCGAGCGAGGAAAGGATCACCATCAACGGAATAAACACGATCAGGCAGATAATGCCGAGTGTGAGGAGGGAAGCCAGCCCGTTGCGATCGCCCAGCGCGGTACGCAGTTTGTTTTTCACCGGGTTGAAAATGATGGTCAGGATCGCGGCCCACAGAATCGCCGAGAAATAGGGTGACAGCACGTCAAAGAAAGCCCAGGTTACAAGGGCCAGGATGAGAATAAAGAAACCTTTGGTCAGTCCGTTAAATCGCATAGTGAGTCCTGGTGAAGAAGAAACTGTGTCGACTATAGAACTGATTTAAGGATTTACCAATAATTGCGCTGAAGTCGTGCCGGGTGGCTTTTTGTTAACAATCGCGGTATAACACCCTTCTTTGGATGTTTAGATGTCCATACGTTTAGAAGGTAATATGCAAACAGAACAACAAAACGGGCAGCTTAAGCGCGCCATGAAAACCCGTCACCTGATTATGCTCTCGCTGGGTGGCGTTATTGGCACAGGGTTATTCTTCAATACCGGATACATCATTTCGACAACTGGCGCGGCGGGCACGCTGCTGGCGTATCTTATCGGTGCGCTGGTGGTCTGGCTGGTTATGCAATGCCTGGGGGAACTTTCCGTGGCGATGCCGGAAACCGGCGCGTTCCACGTCTACGCCGCTCGTTATCTCGGCCCGGCGACAGGGTATACCGTGGCGTGGCTCTACTGGCTTACGTGGACAGTGGCGCTGGGATCGAGCTTTACCGCAGCCGGGTTCTGTATGCAGTACTGGTTCCCGCAGGTTCCCGTCTGGACGTGGTGCGTCGTCTTTTGCGTGGTGATTTTTGCTCTTAACGTCATTTCCACGCGCTTCTTCGCTGAAGGAGAATTCTGGTTCTCGCTGGTGAAAGTCATCACCATCATCGCCTTCATTATTCTCGGCGGGGCGGCGATATTCGGTTTTATCCCGATGCAGGACGGTTCAACGGCGCCGGGCTTAAGCAACATTACTGCCGAAGGCTGGTTCCCGCACGGCGGTCTGCCGATCCTGATGACCATGGTGGCGGTCAACTTTGCCTTCTCCGGAACGGAGCTTATCGGCATCGCCGCAGGAGAAACGGAAAACCCGCACAAGGTTATTCCGGTTGCTATTCGCACCACCATCGCCCGGCTCATCATCTTCTTTATTGGCACCGTGTTTGTGCTGGCGGCGCTGATCCCGATGCAGCAGGCTGGCGTGGAGAAAAGCCCGTTCGTGCTGGTGTTTGAAAAGGTCGGCATTCCGTATGCGGCGGATATCTTTAACTTCGTGATCCTGACGGCGATTCTCTCGGCGGCGAACTCGGGCCTGTACGCCTCTGGTCGTATGCTGTGGTCTCTGTCTAACGAGAAAACGCTGCCGCGCTGCTTTGCCCGCGTCAACAAAAACGGCGTGCCGCTGACGGCGCTCTCCGTTTCCATGCTGGGCGGCGTGCTGGCGCTGTTCTCCAGCGTGGTCGCGCCGGATACGGTGTTTGTGGCCCTGTCAGCCATTTCCGGTTTTGCGGTGGTGGCGGTGTGGATCAGCATCTGCGCGTCACACTTCGTGTTTCGTCGCCGTCACGTGCAGTCCGGGCAGCCACTTTCGGCGTTGCAGTATCGCGCGCCATGGTATCCGCTGGTGCCCGTGCTTGGCTTTATCCTCTGTCTGGTGGCCTGCGTCGGCCTGTGGTTTGACCCCAGCCAGCGTATTGCCCTTTATTGCGGGCTTCCGTTTGTCGCCCTGTGTTATGGTGCGTACTACCTGACCCGAAACCTTACCACGCAGGAGCCTGAACATGTCGCAGAATAATCCGCTTACCGCCCTCCTTGAAAACCAGCCGTTTGTCGTGCTGGATGGGGCGATGGCAACGGAGCTGGAAGCGCGCGGTTGTAACCTTGCCGACAGCCTCTGGTCGGCCAAAGTGCTGATGGAAAACCCGGAGCTGATCCGGGACGTGCACCTCGACTATTACCGCGCGGGGGCACAGGTGGCGATCACCGCCAGCTATCAGGCCACGCCTGCGGGCTTTGCCGCACGCGGGCTGGACGAGGCGCAATCCCGGGCGTTGATTGGCAAAAGCGTAGAGCTGGCACGCAAAGCGCGGGAAGCGTACTTGGCAGAGAATGCGCAGGCGGGCACGCTGCTGGTGGCGGGGTCGGTAGGGCCGTACGGCGCGTACCTTGCCGATGGATCTGAATATCGCGGCGATTATGTGCGTCGCGCTGAAGAGTTCACCGCGTTCCACCGTCCCCGCGTGGAGGCGCTGCTGGATGCGGGCGCGGATCTGCTGGCCTGTGAAACGCTGCCTTCTTTCCCGGAGATTAAGGCGCTGGCGGCGTTGCTGACGGCGTATCCTCGCGCCCGGGCATGGTTCTCATTTACCCTGCGTGACAGCGAGCATCTGAGTGACGGGACGCCGCTGCGGGATGTCGTTTCTGCGCTCGAAAGCTATCCACAGGTTGTCGCGCTGGGGATCAACTGTATCGCGCTGGAAAACACCACCGCGGCGCTGACGCATCTGCACAGCCTGACGTCGCTGCCGCTGGTGGTCTATCCGAATTCCGGCGAGCATTATGATGCGGTGAGCAAAACCTGGCATCACCATGGTGACGCCTGCGAGACGCTGGCGGGGTATTTACCGCAGTGGCTGGATGCCGGTGCGAAGCTGATTGGCGGCTGCTGTCGCACCACGCCGCAGGATATTGCTGCGCTGACGGTTCAGCGCTGAGGTCTTTGCCGGGTGGCGGCTGCGCCTTACCCGGCCTACAAATTGCACGAACCGTAGGCCGGGTAAGCGCAGCGCCACCCGGCGAAACAACCGCACAAAATTCACTATCCTTTCCCGCTTTTTTTCTAAAAACGAATCGTCATTAGCGATTCTTTTTTATTCCTTTATCAAAATTCTCGCGCCGGAAATACTGCCCTCATAACAACAAGGGGAGCAGACATTATGGCAATTTCATCGCGGAACACACTTCTCGGCGCACTGGCGCTGTGGGCATTTCAGGCGCAGGCGGTGGACGTCACCGTCGCGTATCAGACTTCCGCTGAGCCGGCGAAAGTCGCGCAGGCGGACAACACCTTTGCCAAAGCGAGCGGGGCGAACGTCGACTGGCGCAAGTTCGACAGCGGCGCGGCGATTGTGCGGGCGTTAGCCTCGGGCGACGTGCAGATTGGCAACCTGGGCTCCAGCCCGCTGGCGGTGGCCGCCAGCCAGCAGGTGCCGATTGAAGTCTTCCTGCTGGCGTCGCAGCTCGGAAATTCCGAAGCACTGGTGGTGAAGAAAACTATCACGAAACCCGAGGATTTGATCGGCAAACGCATCGCGGTGCCGTTTATCTCCACCACGCATTACAGCCTGCTGGCAGCGCTGAAACACTGGGGCATTAAGCCGGGCCAGGTGCAGATCATTAACCTGCAACCTCCGGCGATTATTGCCGCCTGGCAGCGTGGCGACATCGACGGAGCATACGTCTGGGCGCCCGCCGTCAACGAGCTTGAAAAAGAGGGCACCGTGCTGACCGACTCCGAAAAAGTGGGGCAGTGGGGCGCGCCAACCCTTGACGTCTGGGTCGTACGTAAGGACTTTGCCGAGAAACACCCTGAAGTGGTGAAAGCCTTCGCCAAAAGCGCCATCGACGCACAGCAGCCATACATCAGCAACCCGGATGAATGGCTGAAACAGCCCGCCAACCTGGAGAAACTCTCACGTCTGAGCGGCGTGCCGGAAGCTGACGTGCCGGGGCTGGTAAAAGGCAACACCTATCTGACGCCTGCGCAGCAGGTCCAGCAGCTGAACGGGCCGGTGAGCAAAGCGATTGTCGACACTGCGACGTTCCTGAAAGAGCAGGGCAAAGTACCTGCGGTGGCGGCGGATTACAGCCAGTTCGTGACCGATCGCTTTGTGAAATAAGGGGGCTGCAATGCTGAACATTACAAACCTGTCTGCCGATTACGGCGGTAAACCTGCCCTGGAAGAGATCAACCTGACACTGGACAGCGGTGAACTGCTGGTGGTGCTGGGACCGTCCGGCTGCGGGAAAACGACGCTGCTGAACCTGATCGCCGGGTTTGTACCGTATCAGCACGGCACGATCCAGCTGGAAGGGAAACGGGTAACGGGGCCGGGCGCAGAGCGCGGCGTGGTCTTTCAGAATGAAGGACTACTCCCGTGGCGAAACGTGCAGGAAAACGTTGCATTTGGTCTGCAACTGGCCGGTGTAGCGCGTGAACAGCGCCTGAAAACGGCGCGCGATATGCTGAAAAAGGTCGGGCTGGAGGGGGCTGAAAAACGCTTTATCTGGCAGCTTTCAGGCGGGCAGCGTCAGCGCGTCGGGATCGCCCGTGCGCTGGCGGCTAACCCACAGCTGCTGTTGCTGGACGAACCTTTCGGGGCGCTGGATGCCTTCACCCGCGAGCAGATGCAAACCCTGCTGCTGCGCCTGTGGCACGAAACCGGCAAGCAGGTGCTGTTAATCACCCATGATATCGAAGAGGCCGTGTTTATGGCGACGGAGCTGGTGCTGCTCTCACCGGGGCCGGGACGCGTGCTGGAGCGCCTGCCGCTTGAGTTTGCCCGCCGCTATGTGGCGGGAGAGCCGGTACGCAGCATCAAATCCGATCCGCTGTTTATTGAACAGCGTGAATACGTCTTAAGCCGCGTGTTTGAGCAACGGGAGGCGTTCTCATGAGCATTGTTTTCAGTGAAAAAACGCGGCGGACGCGCCTTGCATTACGCTGGCCGTTCTCTCGCCAGCTCACCTTAAGCGTCGGCACGCTGGTGGTGTTGTTGGCGGTATGGTGGGCGGTTGCCGCGCAGCAGTGGATCAGCCCGCTGTTTCTGCCCCCGCCAGGTCAGGTTCTGGAAAAACTGATTACTATCGCCGGGCCGCAGGGCTTTATGGATGCCACGCTCTGGCAGCATTTAGGCGCCAGTCTGACGCGTATTCTGGTGGCGCTGCTGGCGGCGGTCATTATTGGCGTTCCGGTGGGGATCGCGATGGGACTGAGCCCGACGGTGCGCGGCATTCTCGACCCGCTGATAGAGCTTTACCGTCCCGTCCCGCCGCTGGCTTACCTGCCCCTGATGGTGATCTGGTTTGGCATCGGGGAGACGTCAAAGATCTTACTAATATACCTGGCGATATTTGCGCCGGTAGCCATGTCGGCCCTGGCTGGCGTAAAGAGTGCGCAGCAGGTACGCATACGTGCGGCGCAGTCGCTCGGCGCCAGCCGCGTGCAGGTACTGCTGTTCGTCATTTTACCGGGCGCGCTGCCGGAGATATTGACCGGGCTGCGCATCGGCCTTGGGGTGGGCTGGTCTACGCTGGTGGCGGCAGAGCTGATAGCCGCCACGCGCGGCCTTGGGTTTATGGTGCAGTCGGCGGGAGAGTTCCTGGCGACTGACGTGGTACTGGCAGGGATCGCGGTGATCGCCGCGATTGCCTTTGGATTAGAACTGGGACTGCGCGCGCTACAGCGTCGCCTGACGCCCTGGCATGGAGAAATACAATGAGTGAACGACTGACCATTACCCCGCTGGGGCCGTATATTGGCGCGCAGGTGTCGGGCCTGGACGTAACCCGTCCGCTGAGCGATAACCAGTTTGAGCAGCTGTACCACGCGGTGCTGCGTCATCAGGTGGTGTTCCTGCGTGAACAGGCCATTACCCCGCAGCAGCAGCGCGCGCTGGCCCTGCGTTTTGGCGACCTGCATATCCACCCGGTCTACCCGCATGCGGAAGGGGTAGAGGAAATTATCGTGCTGGATACCCATAACGATAACCCGCCCGATAATGACAACTGGCACACGGACGTTACCTTTATCGACACACCGCCAGCCGGGGCGATTCTGGCAG
This sequence comes from Enterobacter cloacae complex sp. 6730903, assembly GCF_048283985.1. NCBI lineage: Bacteria > Pseudomonadati > Pseudomonadota > Gammaproteobacteria > Enterobacterales > Enterobacteriaceae > Enterobacter > Enterobacter cloacae complex sp. 6730903. The sequence goes on from NZ_JBLVXX010000067.1 coordinate 14,239, forward strand.
CAAAACAGCTGCCGGAGACGGGTGGGGACACGCTGTGGGCCAGCGGGATTGCCGCGTTTGAGGCGCTCTCCGCGCCGCTCCAGACCCTGCTGAGCGGCCTGCGGGCGGAGCATGACTTCAAAAAATCGTTCCCGGAGTACAAGTACCGTAAAACGGAAGAGGAACACCAGCGCTGGCTGGATGCGGTCGCAAAACATCCCCCGCTGCTGCACCCGGTGGTGCGGACCCATCCGGTGACCGGAAAGCAGGCGCTGTTTGTGAATGAAGGGTTCACCACGCGCATCGTGGACGTAGCGGAAAAAGAGAGTGAGGCGCTGCTTGGCTTCCTGTTCGCGCACATCACCAAACCGGAGTTCCAGGTGCGCTGGCGTTGGCAGGAGAACGATCTGGCGATCTGGGATAACCGCGTCACGCAGCATTACGCCAATGCGGATTACCTGCCGCAGCGAAGGATTATGCAGCGGGCGACGATCCTGGGGGATAAGCCGTTTTACCGTGCGCCTTGATTGCCGGGTGGCGGCGTTGCCTTACCGGGCCTACGTTTCATTGTAGGCCCGGTAAGCGTAGCGCCACCGGGCAACGAGGCTAAAGGTGTGCTTCTATATACCGCTGATAGCGGTTCGCCTTCAGATAACACAGATCCACCAGCACCAGCCCGTCGATACAGTTATTGAACGCCGGATCGCTGCCGAAATCGATAAACTGCACGCCGCCGGGCTCGCATAGCTCGGAATACTGTTTGTAGAGCGGCGGGATGCCGCAACCCAGGTTTCCGAGCAGGGATTTCAGCTTTGTCAGGTCATCCACGTAATCCACCCCGCCAAACTGTGCCAGCACGTCCGGAAGTGAGGCCGGATAGGGTTGACGCGAGGCGGCTAAAGGATGGCTGGCCGGAAACCAGAGACGATAAAACGCCACCAGCAGATCCCGCGCGGCAGGCGGTAAGCCGCCGGAAATGGAGACCGGGCCAAACAGGTAGCGGTAATGGGGATAGCGTGCCAGATAGGCGCCAATACCTGACCACAGGTAGTCCAGACCGCGACGCCCCCAGTAGCGCGGCTGTATAAAGCTGCGCCCCAGCTCAATGCCGTGCTCCAGTATGTCCTGCATTTTTTCGTCGTAGTGGAACAGGCTGTAACTGTACAACCCCTCGACGCCGCGCTTTTCCACCTGCATGGCCGTTGGCATAAAGCGGTACGCGCCGACAATTTCCAGGTCATCGTCATCCCACAGAATGAGGTGCAGATAGTCATCATCGTAGCTGTCCGTATCCCGGCGCTTCCCGCTGCCTTCCTCCACGGCACGAAAGGCAATCTCGCGCAGCCGCCCCAGCTCGCGCAGCAGAGGCGCCTCTTCCTGCCCGTTGCGCTGCCAAAGATAGATGGCCTTACCATCGCTGGTTTTTCCCAGACACTCTGCCTGCGCCAGTTCGCGCTTCAGCGTGGCCCTGTCTTCCGGGCGGGCAATGGCGCACTGGGTTTTAAAGACGCCAGGCAATCCCTTGCCAAGACGTATCACGTGCTGACGACACTGCTCGGCCATCTCACGCGATGAAAGGGTAGAACTAAACCGCTCATTCCAGGCAATCTGCTGGCCGATTTTGATCGGCAGCTGACTGTGACGGCGGCGAAACATCTGTTGCATCAGCAGCAGCATGGATACCGTTGGCGAGACCAGCGTGCTGGCATAAAACAGCAGGCTGTTGTGCGCCTGGATATGTACCGGAAGTAGCGGCACCCGTAATTTGCCGGCCAGCTTGATAAAGCCCGGATGCCATTTTTTATCGCGGATGCCTTTGCGCGTTGGGCGGGAAACTTCACCCGCCGGAAAGAAGATCAGCACACCGGCGTTTTGCAGGTGCTGCTCCATCTGTATCAGCGAGGCTTTTGCTGTTCTGCCGCCCATATTATCCACGGGAATAAACAATGAACTGAGGGGCTCAAGGTGGGACAGCATCCTGTTGGTAACAACCCTGACGTCGCGGCGCACGCGGGAAACGGCGTACAGCAGCGCCAGCCCATCCAGGGTGCCGGTGGGGTGGTTCGCTATCACAATGAGTGGGCCGTGTTCGGGGATTTGTTCGAGATCGCGGGCGGAAACGGAGCAGTGAATATCAAGGTGTTCCAGAACCTGCTCCACCATATCCAGCCCTTTCAGGTGACGGTGGCTGGCGGCAAACTGCTGAAATTCGTCTTCGTGAAGCAGTCTTTTTAACAGACTTTTTTGCCAGGGTGCGGGCCTCGCCTGAGGCCAAAGGTCATCAAGAACGCTGTCGAGACTAAACATTGATCACTCCTCCTGCCGTCTTGCCCAGACAGTAGAAGGAGGAGATGTCGTTTGTATTGCAGTTTGGTGAAGATTAGCGCAGAGAGCAGGCCGGGTAAGGCGAAGCCGTCACCCGGCGCTAAAGCGGATTAACGCAGAATTTTCTTCTCGGCCAGATCCAGCGCGAAATAGCTGAAGATCAGATCCGCGCCCGCACGTTTGATCGCCCCCAGGCTTTCGAGGATCACTTTTTCTTCGTCGATGGCGCCCGCCTGTGCGGCGAATTTGATCATCGCGTACTCGCCACTCACCTGGTAGGCGCCCAGCGGCAGTTCGGTGCGTTCGCGAATGTCGCGCAGGATATCCAGGTATGCGCCAGCCGGTTTCACCATCAGGCAGTCAGCGCCCTGGGCTTCATCGAGCAGAGACTCACGAATCGCTTCGCGGCGGTTCAGCGGGTTCATCTGATAGGTTTTACGATCGCCTTTCAGCGCCGTGCCCGCTGCTTCACGGAACGGGCCGTAGAAAGAGGAGGCGAATTTGGTGGAGTAGGACATGATGGCGGTGTCGGTGAAGCCCGCGGCGTCCAGCGCCTGACGGATTGCCTGTACCTGCCCATCCATTGCCGCAGAAGGCGCAATGAAATCCGCACCCGCAGCGGCGGCAACCACCGCCTGCTTGCCCAGATTCAGCAGGGTCGCATCGTTGTCCACGCCGTGATCGCACAGCACACCGCAGTGGCCATGAGAGGTGTATTCGCAGAAGCAGGTATCGGACATGACGATCATCTCCGGCACACTCTCTTTGCAGATGCGCGACATGCGGGCGACGAGGCCGTCTTCTTTCCAGGCATCACTGCCGGTCGCGTCAGTGTGGTGGGAGATACCGAACGTCATCACCGAGCGGATGCCCGCATTCGCAATGCGTTCGATCTCGCGGGCCAGATGCTTTTCCGGAATGCGCATCACGCCCGGCATCGCGTCGATGGCTTTGTAGTCATCGATCTCTTCTTCAACAAAAATCGGCAACACCAGATCGTTTAAGGTCAGTGTTGTCTCTTCAAACATGGCGCGCAGTGCGGGTGACTTGCGCAGGCGACGGGGACGTGCAATTAAATCGGTCATGGTATGCCTGATGTTTGTGGAACAAAGAGGTATAGTGTACCTGAAAGCAGGGAGCGGTGTTTTACTAAAGTTGTCTTTTAGATTTTTGAAATCGACTAATATTCGCTGTATGTATTTTGTCTATATTATAAAGCTTATTCTGGTGTTCAGCGTGGTATGTAATATTGGTGAGGTTTCTATATTGGTTCGGGATTATAAATATAAATGATTTATTGCTTTTTATTATATGTGCCAAAGC
>NZ_JBLVXX010000068.1:0-15867 GCF_048283985.1 Enterobacter cloacae complex sp. 6730903
GAGCCATGATCAAACTCTTCAATTTAAAAGTTTGATGCTCAATGAATTAAACTTCGTAATGAATTACGTGTTCACTCGTTGAGACTTGGTATTCATTTATTGTCCGAAGACATTAAGAATCCATGTCACTTTGAGTGCCCACACAGATTGTCTGATAAATTGTTAAAGAGCAGTTGCAACGCGGCTTTCAGCTCATCGTTGCGAGGTCCCGTATATTACGTTTTCCTCATTCAGAGTCAAGCAATTATTTTCACTTTTCTCTGTTGGCGTTCATCTCTGAACCCCGCTGTCCCGGCGGCTTGTAAGCCGTTGTTCCGTGTCAGTGGAGGCGCATTATAGGGAGTTCTCAGACGTTGACAACCCCTCTTTGAAAAAAAACGTTCAACCGTCTCTTTTTTGCTCAAAACCGTGCTACAGCGCCAGTTTTTCGAGCGTTTCGAAGCCATAACGATGTAAAACGGGCAAAAGTTGTTCGGTTTCTTTTGTTATCGCCATACAAAAAGCGATGTTCGCATCCGCGGATTTCGCATCCGGCGCCTCGTGTTCCAGCAACCAGGCCGTCCGACGCGCAATTGCAGCACCGGAATCCACCAGCCGGGTCCCTTCAGGCAGAACCTTTAACAGCTCTTCCTGTAATAGCGGGAAATGGGTGCAGCCAAGAACAACCGTATCCGGCGGTTCCTGCATCCGCAGCCATGGACGCAGAATACGACGCAGCTCTTCAAGCGATACCGTCTCGCCGTGCAGTTTCGCTTCCGCCATTTCCACCAGCTCCGCGGAGCCGAGCATGGCGATCTGGCATTCATTGGCAAAGCGCTCAATAAGCTCACGCGTATAAGGACGTTTTACCGTACCGCGCGTAGCCAGCAACCCCACAATGCCGTTCGCCGTCAGACGCGCCGCAGGTTTGATTGCCGGAACAACGCCCACAACCGGGAACGGGAATTTTTCGCGCAGGGCAGGAAGAGAGACCGTGCTTGCCGTATTACAGGCAATGACCGCCAGCGCCAGGGGATAACGCTTTTGTACCGCGGTGACGATTTCAACCACACGCTCAACAATAAAGTCTTCACTCTTTTCCCCATACGGGAACGCGACGTTATCGAAGGCGTAGATGTAATGGAGATCCGGCAGGAGCTGCCGAATCTCATCATAGACCGAAAGCCCACCGACGCCGGAATCAAACACCAGCACGGTGGGACGCGGATCAGAAGGTGTAGCTGCCAGACAAGGTGTATTCCCGTCCTGCAGTTTGGTAGCCATAAACTGTCTCGTAATCTTTATCGAACAGGTTGGCTATTTTACCACGAACTGTGAGATGAGAGGTGACAGGATATGAAACCGCGACGTCCCACAGGCTGACGCCGCCCATTTTGACTTTCTCTGACGGATAGGTTCCAAAGTCGGTGTCGTAGCGCGTGCCGAGATAGTGATACGTCAGGCTCCAGTCGAAATCATCGATCTGCGTATCGAGCTGATACTTCACCTGCTGTTTAGCACGACGGTCCAGAAGTTGGTTGGTTGCCGCATTGCGGGCATCCACATAGTCGTAGCCCACAGTATGCGTCAACGGACCCGTATCAAACGACGCTGTCGCTTCTACACCTTTAATGCGTGCTTTGCCGACGTTGTAATATTGCTGAAGGTTATTGTTGAAGTCGATGAGATTATCAACGTCATTACGATAGCCGGATACGCGCCAGCTCACGCCTGCCGTCAGGCCTTCAAACGCCCCTTCCCACTGCTTGCTCTCTTCAGGATCAAGATGGGTATTGCCGTAGAAACCATAGAGCTGACCCAGATTCGGCGCTTTATAGGCCGTGCCATAAGAGGCTATGAAGCGGTAACCGTCAACGAACTCCCAGGCTGCGCTACTTTGCCAGGTACCATGGCGACCAAACTGAGAGTTGTCATCGCTGCGGGCCGCCGCCTCCAGAGTGAAATCGCCAAACTGCTGCAACCCGGTCAGGTAGACGCCGGTGTTATGCAGGTCATAGGCGTTGGTGACATAGTTGGTACCCGGCTCGGTGCTCTGTTTCTGCCAGTCAACGCCCGCGCCGATATTGCCATGCCCCACGTCAACAGAGTTGGTCCACTGAACATTGTACTGTTTGATTTCATCCAGGGTAGCCGTGGAGTCATAGCGTCCAAGGTGCGGATCGTAATTGTAGTCTTTGCTGTGACTGTAGCTGGAGAGCAACTGTGAATGGAAAATATCCCGGTTAAACCGCAATCCGGCATCCCAGGTCTGGCTATAGAGCTGGCGGGTATCGACCAGTACATCAGGGGTAAATGAACTGTAATAGCCGTCATAGGCGGTACGGTTGCTGTAACCATAGCCGCGAACGAAACCACTCCACTGCTCAGAGAAAGCATGCTCCAGTGCGCCATAGAGCGTTTTATTCATAAAGCCGTCGCGATCGGTCTGGGCAAGGCCGCCGTTATTACCGTCAGCAACGACGTCAAAACCTTTTGTGTAGGTGTAATCCGCTGCCAGCGTCACGCGCGTACTGTCACCCAACGTTTGCTGGGTGCTGCCACCATAATTCTGGAAGCCGTGTGTCCCAACGCCAGCATTCAGCGTTGTGCCATCCTTCGCACGCGTAGTGATAATGTTGACTACGCCACCAATCGCATCCGAGCCGTACACCGCCGAACGCGGTCCACGAATGTATTCGATGCGCTGCACCAGGGAGATCGGAAACTGGCTGAGATCGGACGACCCCGTGACGCCCGCCTGGTTAAGGCGTATCCCATCGACGAGAATCAGGACATGGCTGGAGTTCGTACCGCGTATAAAGAGAGAAGAGAGCTGCCCCATCCCGCCATTTTGCGCGGTATCTACGCCGGGCAGGCGACGCATGACATCCAGAACCGTGGTGGATTGCCAGCGGTCGATATCGGCCCGCGTCACGACAGAAGTCGCAGCCAGAACAGATTTTTCAGGTTGTTCGAAACGGTTTGCTGTCACCACCAACGAGTCGGCGCTTTCCTGCGCCCAGCCCGAAAATGCCGTGACGGAAAACGCCGTCAACAGCGATACTTTTTTAATCATTGTTAAAGCATCCACAATATAAGAAGGATGCCGCAGGCCTCATCGATAGCACGCGATGATGAAACCAAATGCGACGTGATCCCGGCAGGTCTTCGGGCTGGGTGGCGTTATACGGATGAAGACTTCCCATTTTCACAGTGTCTACAACTTTCATCCCGCCAGTCTTTACCGCTGCGCGTCAGCTCCAGATTTGCACTGGATTCCCTTTTCACTCTCAGGAGACCGGAAACAGAATGCTACAATTAGACACGTATAGATGTCCAGATAGCTATTAGCCATTAAATCTGGACATCCACTGCACAATCCCTACAATCCCCGCGTAATTCTTTATCATTCAGGACGCATCATGACCCCCGAACACCTCCCGACAGAACAGTACGACGCACAGCTGGCAGAAAAAGTTGTCCGCCTGCAAAGTATGATGACGCCTTTCAACGCGCCCGTTCCCGAGGTGTTTCGTTCTCCGGTCAGCCACTACCGTATGCGCGCTGAGTTCCGCATCTGGCACGATGGCGATGATCTGTACCACATCATTTTCGATCAGCAGACGAAATCCCGCATTCGCGTAGACAGTTTCCCGGCGGCGAGTGAGCTCATCAACCAGTTGATGACGCTAATGATTGAAGGCGTGCGCAACAATCCGGTACTGCGCAACAAGCTGTTCCAGATTGACTACCTGACCACCCAAAGCAATCAGGCCATTGTTTCTCTGCTCTATCACAAAGCGCTGACCGACGAGTGGCGCGAGCAGGCAGAAGCCCTGCGCGATGCGCTGCGCGCGCAGAACATCAACGTGCACCTGATTGGCCGCGCGACCAAAACCAAAATCATGCTGGACCAGGATTACATCGACGAGCGTCTGCCGGTGGCAGGAAAAGAGATGGTTTACCGTCAGGTGGAGAACAGCTTCACCCAGCCGAATGCCGCCATGAACGTGCAGATGCTGGAGTGGGCGCTGAACGCGACGGAAGGGTCGACGGGCGATCTGCTGGAGCTCTACTGCGGTAACGGCAACTTCTCGCTGGCGCTGGCGCGTAACTTCGAACGCGTGCTGGCGACGGAAATCGCCAAACCGTCGGTGGCAGCCGCGCAGTACAACATCGCCGCTAACCATATTGATAACGTACAAATTATTCGTATGGCGGCAGAAGAGTTTACCCAGGCGATGAACGGCGTACGCGAGTTTAACCGCCTGCAAGGAATTGATTTGAAGAGCTACCAGTGTGAGACAATTTTTGTCGATCCGCCGCGCAGTGGCCTGGACAGCGAAACCGAGAAGATGGTGCAGGCGTACCCGCGTATTTTGTACATCTCCTGTAACCCGGAGACGCTGTGCAAGAATCTGGAAACATTAAGCCAGACGCACAAGGTTGAACGTCTGGCGCTGTTCGATCAGTTCCCGTATACACACCATATGGAGTGCGGCGTATTACTTACCGCACGGTGATCTGTAGGCCGGATAAGCGTAGCGCCATCCGGCATTTTTTGGCAGGTGGCGCTTCGCTTACCTGCCCTACAAATAATTCATTACTCCGGCAACTGGCTCTTGCGGCTACGCATACGCGAGCCAATCCAGAACACCAGCGCCACAGACAGCACCGCAGGCAGGAAGTTAGAGCCAATATCCGGATACTCTGCGCGCACCACGGTGCTGTACAACAGTACACCCAGAATAAAGCAGGCTGCGGCCAGCCCCGGTAATCCGACAGGCATGGTGCGGTTCAGATAACGTTGATGCAGGCAGTACACCGTCAGCACCAGCGCGATAATCGGGAAAATCGAGAACGGTACAATTGAGCTGAAAATCGCCGCAAACGTACCATTAATGGATAAGCCAGCGATCAATGCCAGCAACAGCGTTCCTTTATCCTGACCTGACTGTTTCATTACTCACCTTCACTCATCGTTTTGATGTGCCAACTTCTCTTGTTCACGGCGATACCAGTAGTACGCACCTTTAGAAATCATCCGCAGCTGCAATACCAGTCGCTCTTCGAGTTGCTTACGTTGTTCAATGCTGACATCCAGCGCTTCGGCACCCGCGCTGAAAACAATCGTCACCATCGCCTCGGCCTGTGCTTCAGTAAACGCACGCGGCATATGGTTTTCGAGTTCAAGATAGTCGGCAAGTTCCGCGATGAAATGCTGAATTTCACGCGCGACGGCGGCACGAAACGCGGCTGACGTCCCGGAACGTTCACGCAACAGCAGGCGAAACGCGTTAGGGTTATTGCCGATAAATTCCATAAATGTCGACACAGAGGTGCGGATCACGCTGCCGCCCTTGGCGATACGCTGACGCGCCTGACGCATAAGCTGGCGCAGCATTAAACCGCTCTCGTCGACCATGGTCAGGCCCAGTTCATCCACATCACGGAAATGACGATAGAAGGACGTTGGCGCAATCCCGGCCTCGCGCGCCACTTCACGCAGGCTCAAACTGGCAAAACTCCGCTCAGCACTCAGTTGACTGAATGCGGCTTCCACCAGCGAACGCCGGGTTTTCTCTTTTTGTTGTGCTCTTACGCCCATCACGATAGTTGAATCCTTCCAAAGGCCCGTTGGCACTATACCAGAGAATAAAATTAATCTGTTTACCTGGCTTTGTGAATGATTGTTTACGGGCGGTTTGTGCTCCACTGCCCGAAAAAAGCACAACGATAATTGGGTTACCCTGGCAATGATGTTATGATTCTGTTGCTTTTATGTATAAGAACAGGTAAGCCTTGCCATGCCACATTCCTACGATTACGACGCAATAGTTATTGGTTCCGGCCCCGGCGGCGAAGGTGCTGCTATGGGTCTGGTAAAACAGGGAGCCAGAGTAGCGGTTATTGAGCGCTACCATAATGTCGGCGGCGGTTGCACCCACTGGGGCACCATCCCTTCGAAAGCTCTCCGCCACGCCGTTAGCCGCATTATCGAATTTAACCAGAACCCTCTTTACAGCGACCACTCCCGACTTCTTCGCTCCTCCTTTGCCGATATCCTGAATCACGCAGACACGGTCATTAACCAGCAGACGCGCATGCGTCAGGGTTTCTATGAGCGCAACCACTGTGAAATTCTGCAAGGGAACGCCCATTTTGTAGATGAACACACCCTGGCGCTGGAGTGCCACGACGGTTCGGTTGAGACGCTCACCGCTGAAAAATTTGTTATCGCCTGCGGTTCTCGTCCTTACCATCCGGCAGACGTGGATTTCTCGCACCCGCGCATTTACGACAGCGACTCCATCCTCAGCCTGCACCACGAGCCACGCCATGTGATCATCTACGGTGCGGGGGTGATTGGCTGTGAATATGCGTCGATCTTCCGGGGAATGGAGGTCAAAGTTGATCTGATCAACACCCGCGACCGGCTGCTGGCGTTCCTCGATCAGGAGATGTCAGATTCCCTCTCCTACCACTTCTGGAACAGCGGCGTGGTGATTCGCCACAACGAAGAGTACGAGAAAATCGAAGGCTGCGACGACGGTGTGATCATGCACCTGAAATCCGGTAAGAAGCTGAAGGCGGACTGCCTGCTGTACGCCAACGGCCGTACCGGCAACACGGATTCATTGCAGCTGGAGAATATCGGGCTTGAAACCGACAGCCGCGGTCAGCTCAAGGTCAACAGCATGTACCAGACTGCGCTGCCGCACGTTTACGCGGTCGGTGACGTGATTGGTTACCCAAGCCTGGCCTCCGCCGCGTACGATCAGGGCCGCATCGCCGCACAGGCGCTGGTGAAAGGTGAAGCGACGGCGCATCTGATTGAAGATATCCCGACGGGCATCTACACCATTCCAGAAATCAGCTCTGTCGGCAAAACCGAGCAGCAGCTGACGGCCATGAAGGTGCCTTACGAGGTGGGTCGTGCCCAGTTTAAACATCTGGCGCGGGCGCAAATCGTGGGGATGAGCGTGGGTACGCTGAAGATCCTGTTCCATCGCGAGACGAAAGAGATCCTCGGTATTCACTGCTTCGGTGAGCGCGCGGCGGAAATCATTCATATCGGCCAGGCGATCATGGAGCAAAAAGGTGGTGGCAACACCATTGAGTACTTCGTTAACACCACCTTTAACTACCCGACCATGGCGGAAGCCTATCGGGTAGCTGCGCTGAACGGCTTAAACCGCCTGTTTTAACGCGCTGTCGAAATGGCCATCCATCGCACCCCGGATGGCCTCTGCCAGCTGCTCATAGCGGCTGCGTAGCGGTGATCCCGGACGATAAACCAGACCAATGGTGCGACGCGGCTCCGGCTTAATACACGGCAGATAGACCACGCCATCACGTTTACGCTCGTGCGGCACCGCCAGCGCAGGCAGCAGCGTAATACCGCTTCCCGCCGCCACCATATTACGCAGCGTTTCCAGGCTGGTTGCGCGGAAATGGGTATCTTCATCGGCACCCGCTTCGAAGCAGAAGCCCATCGCCTGATCGCGCAGACAGTGGCCGTCTTCCAGCATCAGCAGTTTTTCACCGGCCAGATCGGCCATCGGCACGCGATCGCGGTTCGCCCACGGGTGATCTTCATAGATCGCCAGCATCATCGGCTCATCGAACAGCGGTACTTCAATAAACGCTTCACTCTCTTTAACCAGCGCCAGGATCGCGCAGTCGAGCTTGCCGCTGTCTAACTGCGCCAGCAGCTGATGGGTTTGCGCTTCATGCAGGTACATTTCGAGTTTCGGGAACGTCTGGTGCAGCATCGGAATGATTTGCGGCAACAGGTACGGGCCAACGGTTGGGATCAGGCCAATATGCAGCGGGCCGGACATCGCTTCCCCCTGCTGGCTTGCCATTTCCTTGAGCACTTTGACCTCGCGCAGTACGGTGCGCGCCTGATCCACCAGCAGCAGACCTGCCTGCGTGAACAGTACCTTACGACTGGTGCGCTCCAGCAGCATCACGCCCAGCTCATCTTCCAGCTTGCGGATCTGACCGCTCAGCGTTGGCTGGCTGACGTGACAGGAGTCTGCCGCGCGGCGAAAATGGCGATGCTCAGCTAACGCTACCAGGTATTCAAGATCACGAATATTCATTATTCATCCTCCGTCGCCACGATAGTTCATGGCGATAGATAGCATAGCAACGAACGATTATCCCTATCAAGCATTCTGTTGAATAATACATCACATAGACGAGGCGGCACGTGTTTGACCCTTGACGTCCCCGCACCGTCAGCGGGTTTCTCTCAAAACTCGAAAAACTAAAGCCAACGTGAACTTTTGCGGACCCCGTGGTCCGCTTTTTTTTGCGTAAAAAAAAGCCCAGCGCTAAGCCAGGCTCCGTTTTTCTCCCTCTCCCCGTGGGAGAGGGCCGGGGTGAGGGCACCAGCCCGCACTATTCAAACCAACCGGTTTTTCGCATCCGCAATCGCCTGCGCTACCTGCTTCGGCGACACGCCGCCTTTCGCTGCACGCTTATCCAGGCAGGATTGCAGGGCCAGAATCGGGTAGACATCCTCCCCGATAACCGCGCTGAATTTTTGCAGGTCGGCAAGCGCCAGCTCTTCAAGGGCTTTACCCTGACGAATCGCTTCCACCACCGCTTCACCCACAATATGGTGCGCCTCGCGGAACGGTACGCCTTTCGCCACCAGGTAGTCCGCCAGCTCGGTAGAGTTAGCATACCCCTGCTGCGCCGCTTCCTGGCAGCGCGGACGTTTCACCTGAATGCCGTCCAGCACCAGCGCGCCCATATGCAGACAGTCCAGCCAGGTGTCGAGCGCGTCGAACAGCCCCTCTTTGTCTTCCTGCATGTCTTTGTTGTACGCCAGCGGCAGCCCTTTCAGGGTCATCATCATACCGGTCAGCGCGCCCTGCACGCGGCCACACTTACCGCGGATCAGCTCCAGCGCATCCGGGTTTTTCTTCTGCGGCATCAGGGAGGAGCCGGACGTCACACGGTCGGACAGCTCTACAAACCCGGCTTCGCCAGAGTTAAAGAAGATCAGGTCTTCGGCAAAGCGCGACAGGTGCACCATCCCGATAGAGGCATTTGAGAGCAGCTCCAGCACGTGGTCACGGTCAGAGACGCTGTCCAGGCTGTTGCGGGTGGCGGAGGCAAAGCCCAGCCAGCCTGCCAGCTGCTCACGGTCGATTTCATACGCCGTACCGGCCAGCGCGCCGCTGCCCAGCGGGCTGACGTCCAGACGCTTTAAGGTATCCTGTAAACGGCTCTCATCACGCGCCAGCATCTCAACGTAGGCCAGACACCAGTGCGCGAACGTCACCGGCTGCGCGCGTTGCAGGTGGGTATAACCCGGCATCACCGCATCCTGATTGTTCTGCGCGGTGTCCACCAGCGCGCTCTGCAACTGACGATTCGCCGCCAGCAGTTCGCCGACGGTCTCCTTACACCACAGCTTCAGGTCGGTCGCCACCTGGTCATTACGGCTACGCCCGGTATGGAGCTTTTTACCCAACTGGCCGACTTTGTCGATCAGTTTGCCTTCCACCCAGCTGTGAATATCTTCGGCATCGCTCTGGAGGATTTGCTCCGGATCCAGACGCACCTCTTCCAGCAGGTTGTTCAGCGCCTCTTCCAGCTGCTGCTGTTCGTCTGCGGTCAGCACGCCAACGGTCACCAGCGCTTTGGACCAGGCCACAGAGCCGACAATATCCTGTTCGGCCAGGCGGTAGTCGAAGCGCAAAGAGTCGTTGAACTGTTTGAACCGCTGATCCGCTGCCTGTGTAAAACGCCCACCCCAAAGTGCCATAACGAATTTCCTTAATGATGATATTTTTGCCCGGTGGCGCTGCGCTTACCGGGCCTACAAAATTCACGTAGGCCGGATAAGCGAAGCGCCATCCGGCACAGAAACTTAAGCCAGAATACGCGTACCAATCGGCGTACCGTTAAACAGCGCCGGGAGTTGCTCCGCGTGACGCCAGGAGGCGATATCCACCGGGCGACCCAGCGTGCGTGCCGCATCCAGCGCGGCGTTCACTTTAACGATCATGCCGTCGGTGATAATGCCCTGATCGATCAGCTGCTCGGCTTTTGCGGCGGTCATTTCCGCAATACGCTGGCCTTTGCCGTCTAGTATGCCGCTCACGTCGGAGAGCAGGATCAGATCTGCGCCCAGCGTGGCCGCCAGCGCGGTTGCCGCCTGGTCCGCATTGACGTTCATCAGCTCGCCCTCTTCGGTCACGCCGATTGAGCTCACCACCGGCAGGAAACCGCCTTCCAGCAGGGTGTTAATCAGCTTAGGCGAACCAGGCTGCGCCAGTCCAACATGGCCAAGCTCTTCGTCGAGCTGGGTCACTTTTACGCTATCGCCATCGCCCAGGTAGAGGCCAACGGACGCAATATGGTGTTTCTTCGCCCATGCCAGCAGCGTTTTGTTCGCCGTGCCCGCCAGCGCGCCGGTAATGATGTCAATCTGGTCCGCAGGCGTCACGCGCAGGCCATTTTTCTTTTTCACCGGCAGGTTGAGCCCTTTCATCAGCTCATCCACCACGCAGCCGCCGCCGTGCACAATCACCAGCGGACGTTGGTGTGATTCACGATAGTTCACCAGTGCGGTAAACAGGCGCTCCAGCGCTTCTTCGCTGTCCAGCAGTACACCACCGAGTTTGATAATTAATGGATTCATCATCACACCTTAAATAAGAGCCTGCGTTTCAGGGAAGCCGAAACGAATATTTGCACACTGCATTGCCTGTGCGGCAGCACCTTTGAGTAAGTTATCTTCTGCGGCGACCACAATCAGATGCTCGCCCTGCACGGCAAAGCCGATGTCGCAGAACGGAAGGCCAACCACGTTTTTCAACGCCGGCACGCCTTTTTCATACAGGCGCACCAGCGGTTTATCCGCATACGCCTGCGTGAAGACCTCGCTCACCTGTTCTTTGGTCACACCCGGCTTCAGGCGGCAGGTAATGGTTTCGAGGATCCCACGCGGGAAGCTGCCGAGGTGCGGGGTGAAAATCACGTCCGCGCCCAGATGGGTGGTGATTTCAGGGTGATGGCGGTGATTAAACACGCCATACGGCTGAAGGCTCACTTCGCAGAAGCTGTTGGAGATCGCCGCTTTGCGCCCGGCTCCGCTCACGCCACTGGTGGCGTTGATCACCGGCCACTGGTTCAGATCCAGCAGACCGGCGTCGATCAACGGCTTCAGAGAAAGCTGCGCCGCCGTCGGGTAACAGCCCGGCACGGCAATCAGGTTCGCTTCTTTCAGTTTATCTGCGCTCCACTCCGCCAGGCCATACACCGCTTTTTCGAGCAGATCCGGGTGCTGATGGGTGAAACCGTAATATTTTTCGTAGAACGCGCTGTCGTTAACGCGAAACGCGCCGGAGAGATCAAAGACCACGCAGCCGGCCGCTAAAAATTGCGGCGCCAGATCGTGGCTGACTTCATGCGCCGTGGCTAAAAACACCACGTCAACGCCGTCGGTGAACTCGCTGATGTCAGACATGGGCTGCAACGGCAGATCGACAATGCCTTTAAGCTGCGGATGCAAATCGGAAATTAACTTTCCGGCATCATTGCTTTGCGCTGACACGGTCAAAGCGGTTATGGTCATATGAGGGTGGCGATTTACGTAGCTTACAAGCTCTGCGCCCGCATAACCGCTAGCGCCTACAATCAGCGTATTCAACATCGGGTTCCTTTATGCTCAACGTTAATGTATTTTTATTCACATTTATTGCATGAATATTGATACTATCACGACCTAAGGTGTGTCAACAATGAAAATGAACTTACCGCCATTTATCGAGATCTACCGCGCCCTGATTGCCACACCGTCCATCAGCGCGACGGAAGAAGCCCTGGATCAGAGCAATGAGTCTTTAATCAATCTGCTGGCGGGTTGGTTTAGCGATCTTGGGTTTAACGTTGAGGTTCAGCCCGTCCCCGGAACACGCCACAAATTTAACCTGCTCGCCAGTACCGGAACCGGTGCGGGCGGCCTGCTGCTGGCTGGCCACACCGACACCGTGCCGTTTGACGATGGCCGCTGGACGCGCGATCCGTTCACGCTGACCGAGCACGACAACAAGCTCTACGGTCTGGGCACCGCCGACATGAAAGGCTTTTTCGCCTTTATCCTCGACGCGCTGCGTGACGTGGACGTGACAACCCTGAAAAAGCCGCTCTACATTCTGGCGACCGCCGATGAAGAGACCAGCATGGCGGGCGCACGTTATTTCTCTGAAAACACATCGATTCGCCCGGACTGCGCGATCATCGGCGAACCGACCTCTCTGCAACCGATTCGGGCGCACAAAGGCCATATTTCTACCGCGGTGCGCGTGCTCGGACAGTCCGGCCACTCCAGCGATCCGGCGCGCGGCGTGAACGCCATTGAGCTGATGCATGACGCGATTGGCCGCATCATGACCCTGCGCGACGATCTGAAAGAGCGCTATCACTACGAGGCGTTCACCGTGCCTTACCCAACGCTTAACCTCGGCAGCCTGCACGGTGGTGATGCGTCCAACCGTATCTGCGCCTGCTGCGAACTGCATATGGATATCCGTCCTCTGCCGGGCATGACGCTAAGCGATCTGGATGGCTTACTGAACGAAGCGCTGGCGCCGGTCAGCGAGCGCTGGCCGGGACGTCTGACGGTCTCCGAACTGCATCCGCCGATTCCAGGCTACGAATGTCCGCCTGACCATCAGCTGGTTCAGGTGGTGGAAAAACTGCTCGGCGAGAAAACCGACGTGGTGAACTACTGTACCGAAGCGCCGTTTATTCAGACGCTGTGCCCGACGCTGGTTCTGGGCCCAGGCTCCATCAACCAGGCCCACCAGCCGGACGAATATCTCGAAACCCGCTTCATCAAGCCCACTCGCGAACTCATTACCCAGGTTGTGCATCACTTCTGCTGGCATTAAAAACGCACCGAACAGTCCCCTCTCCCTGTGGGAGAGGGTTAGGGTGAGGGGCAACAAATCGCATGATCTCCGTCACATTCCCATAAGCATCTCTTATCTGACGCAATACGAATTAAATTTCGTAAATTGCCCACATTTATTCGTTTGCTGAACCGTTTTCGCAGCAATTGACGACGGGGGTTTTACGTGGCTTTATAAAGGGAGATGACAAAATAATGTCCAGAAGATTTTCGCATGGGCATAAACAAAAATGATGGGGTGACTGGGTTTTTATGAACGAACAATATTCCGCGTTGCGTAGTAATGTCAGTATGCTCGGCAAAGTGCTTGGAGATACCATCAAAGACGCACTGGGGGAGAACATCCTCGACCGCGTTGAAACCATCCGCAAGCTGTCCAAATCTTCCCGCGCCGGTAACGAGGCCAATCGTCAGGAGCTGCTCACCACCTTGCAGAACCTCTCCAACGATGAGCTGCTGCCCGTTGCCCGCGCCTTCAGCCAGTTTCTGAATCTGGCAAACACCGCTGAGCAATACCACAGCATTTCGCCAAAAGGCGAAGCGGCCAGCAACCCGGAAGTCATTGCCCGCACCCTTCGTAAACTCAAAGACCAGCCCGATCTCAACGAAGCGACCATCAAAAAAGCGGTGGAATCCCTTTCGCTGGAGCTGGTGCTGACCGCACACCCAACCGAAATCACCCGTCGAACGCTGATCCACAAAATGGTGGAAGTGAACAACTGTCTGAAGCAGCTGGATAACAAAGACATTGCCGACTACGAGCGTAACCAGCTTATGCGCCGTCTGCGCCAGCTGATTGCCCAGTCCTGGCACACGGATGAAATTCGTAAACATCGCCCAAGCCCGGTAGACGAAGCCAAATGGGGCTTTGCGGTGGTGGAAAACAGCCTGTGGGAAGGGGTACCCAACTACCTTCGCGAGCTGAACGAACAGCTGGAAGAAAATCTGGGCTATCGCCTGCCGGTCGACTTTGTGCCGGTTCGCTTCACCTCCTGGATGGGCGGCGACCGCGACGGCAACCCGAACGTGACGGCGGAAATCACCCGCCACGTCCTGCTGCTGAGCCGCTGGAAAGCGACCGACCTGTTCCTGAAAGATATTCAGGTGCTGATCTCCGAGCTGTCGATGGTGGAAGCGACGCCGGAACTGCGCGCGCTGGCCGGTGAAGAAGGCGCCAGCGAACCGTACCGTTTCCTGATGAAAAAACTGCGCGGTCAGCTGATGGCCACTCAGGCCTGGCTGGAAGCGCGCCTGAAAGGCCAGCGCCTGCCAAAACCAGAAGGCCTGCTCAGCCAGAACGAACAGCTCTGGGAGCCGCTGTACGCCTGTTATAAATCACTCCAGGCGTGCGGGATGGGCATTATCGCCAACGGCGAACTGCTCGACACCCTGCGTCGCGTGAAGTGTTTCGGCGTGCCGCTGGTGCGTATCGACGTTCGTCAGGAAAGTACCCGTCATACCGAAGCGCTGGGCGAGCTGACCCGCTACCTCGGCATCGGCGACTATGAAAGCTGGTCAGAAGCCGACAAACAGGCGTTCCTGATCCGCGAACTGAACTCCAAGCGCCCGCTGCTGCCGCGCAACTGGGAGCCAAGCAACGACACCCGCGAAGTACTCAACACCTGTAAAGCGATCGTGGATGCGCCGAAAGGATCGGTGGCCGCCTATGTGATCTCCATGGCGAAGACCCCGTCCGACGTGCTGGGCGTTCATCTTCTGCTGAAAGAAGCGGGCATTGACTATGCTCTGCCAGTGGCCCCGCTGTTTGAGACCCTCGACGACCTGAACAACGCCAATGACGTGATGACCCAGCTACTGAACATCGACTGGTATCGCGGCTTTATTCAGGGCAAACAGATGGTGATGATTGGCTATTCCGACTCCGCGAAAGATGCGGGCGTGATGGCAGCCTCCTGGGCGCAGTATCAGGCGCAGGATGCGCTAATCAAAACCTGCGAAAAAGCCGGTATTGAACTGACCCTGTTCCACGGACGCGGCGGCTCCATTGGTCGTGGCGGTGCGCCTGCCCACGCAGCGCTGCTCTCTCAACCACCAGGAAGCCTGAAAGGCGGCCTGCGCGTGACCGAGCAGGGCGAGATGATCCGCTTCAAGTACGGCCTGCCGGAAGTGACCATCAGCAGCCTGTCGCTCTATACCAGTGCGATCCTGGAAGCCAACCTGCTGCCACCGCCGGAGCCAAAAGAGTCCTGGTGCCGCATCATGGATGAGCTGTCAGACATCTCCTGCGATCTGTACCGCGGCTATGTGCGTGAAAACAAAGATTTCGTGCCTTACTTCCGCTCAGCCACGCCTGAGCAGGAGCTGGGTAAACTGCCGCTGGGTTCGCGCCCGGCCAAGCGTCGCCCGACCGGCGGCGTTGAATCCCTGCGCGCCATTCCGTGGATCTTCGCCTGGACGCAAAACCGTCTGATGCTGCCCGCCTGGCTGGGTGCCGGTGCGGCGCTGCAAAAAGTGGTGGAAGACGGAAAGCAGAGCGAACTGGAAACCATGTGCCGCGACTGGCCATTCTTCTCTACCCGTCTGGGCATGCTGGAGATGGTCTTCTCGAAAGCCGACCTGTGGCTGGCGGAATACTACGATCAGCGTCTGGTGAAACCAGAACTGTGGGCGCTGGGTAAAGAGCTGCGCGAGCTGCTGGAAGGCGATATTAAAGTGGTGCTGGATATCGCTAACGACTCCCACCTGATGGAAGACCTGCCGTGGATCGCCGAGTCTATCCAGCTGCGTAACATCTACACCGACCCGCTGAACGTTTTACAGGCTGAACTGCTGCACCGTTCGCGTCTGGCGGAAGAGGAAGGTAAAGAGCCGGATCCGCGCGTTGAACAGGCGCTGATGGTAACGATAGCAGGCGTTGCGGCAGGTATGCGCAACACCGGTTAATGCTCAGTGGCCCGCCCCGCAACCCATTGCCGGCCCCTATCCCT
>NZ_JBLVXX010000068.1:15877-17383 GCF_048283985.1 Enterobacter cloacae complex sp. 6730903
GGGATGGAGTGCGAAACACCGTTATTGGGGCGGGGCCGGGGCGGCTTCGGGTGCCCGCCCACTTCTCGATCTTCCCCCTTCCCTGATTTCCCTCTCAATCTTTACCTCCGGTAAGGCAATCACGTTTCCCTTAGACGTAGCGCAAAAAATGTCCGGCACGCCGGGAGTAGAGTCACTCTTAGTGCAGTTCGAACAGGGCAGGATTTACCTCAAACACTAAGGGAGTAATGTTATGGACCGTGTTATTCAATCCCCGGGAAAATACATCCAGGGCGCAGATGTTCTTTCTCGCCTCGGCGACTACCTGAAGCCGCTGGCGAACCGCTGGCTGGTGGTGGGCGATAAATTTGTGCTGGGTTTTGCTGAAGAAACCCTGCGTCAGAGTTTTAAAAAAGCCGGACTCCATGCCGAAATTGCACCGTTTGGTGGCGAATGTTCACAAAATGAAATCGATCGCCTGAAAAAGCTGGCCGACAGCGCCGACTGCCTGGCGGTGCTGGGTATCGGCGGCGGTAAAACGCTGGATACTGCTAAAGCGCTGGCCCACTTTATGGACGTGCCGGTGGCCATTGCCCCGACCATTGCCTCCACCGATGCGCCGTGCAGCGCCCTCTCCGTGATTTATACCGACAGCGGCGAGTTCGATCGCTACCTGATGCTGCCGCACAACCCGAACATGGTGATTGTTGATACCAAAGTGGTGGCGGGCGCACCTGCACGCCTGCTGGCCGCCGGGATTGGCGATGCGCTTGCGACCTGGTTTGAAGCGCGTGCCTGCTCACGTAGCGGCGCCACGACCATGGCGGGCGGCAAGTGCACGCAGGCAGCGTTAGCGCTGGCAGAGTTGTGCTACAACACGCTGGTTGAAGAGGGCGAGAAAGCGATGCTGGCGGCGGAACAGCACGTGGTGACACCTGCTCTGGAACGTATTATCGAAGCCAACACCTATCTGAGCGGCGTGGGCTTTGAAAGCGGCGGGCTGGCGGCGGCGCATGCCATTCACAACGGCATGACGGCGGTGCCGGATGCGCATCATTTCTACCATGGTGAAAAGGTCGCGTTCGGCACGCTGACGCAACTGGTACTGGAGAACGCGCCGGTTGAAGAAATTGAGACCGTCGCCGCGCTTTGCCACAGCGTTGGGCTGCCGATCACGCTGGCGCAGCTGAATATCAAAGAGGATATTCCGGCCAAAATGCGGCTGATTGCGGAGGCGTCCTGCGCCGAAGGGGAAACCATTCACAACATGCCTGGCGGCGTCACGCCGGATCAGGTCTATGCGGCGCTGCTGGTGGCGGACCAGTATGGACAGCGTTTCCTTCAGGAGTGGGAGTAATAAAAAAGCCGGGTGGCGGCTACGCCTTACCCGGCCTACAAAAGCGTGTCATTCGTAGGCCGGGTAAGCGCAGTGTATGACCGGATACATAGGTGACAGATCAGACCGGGAACATAGGTAACACTTTTCAGTCTATCCGGAGCACACTCTGGGTTTTTCGGTCGTAGTAC
>NZ_JBLVXX010000069.1:0-16712 GCF_048283985.1 Enterobacter cloacae complex sp. 6730903
CCCCCCCCCCCCCCCCCCCCCCCCCCCCCCCCCCCCCCCCCTTTTTTCAAGCATAAGACGGCATACCAGATAATGGCGTATGTCTCGTGGGCTCGGAGATGTGTATAAGAGACAGCTACTTAACGATGTGGGCGGGCGGTAACAGCGGCGTGGTGCCCGGTCTCTATCACCCGGCGGCGACGCTGTACGCGCCGGGGCACTGCCTCTGCACCGGCGAACAGGAAATTGGCGCACAGCTTTCCGGTTATCGCGCTTCATTTGCCGACAGCGAAACGCAGCTTCATCACCTGATTGTGCGTAAAGATCCTAATGAGCCGATTCGACTTTCATTGCGCTGGTCGTTGTTAACCTGGCATGACGGTTACGGCAAATTTGGTGCGCCGACCCGTAAACCCATATCAATTACCGGTATCAGCCAGCTTGAATTACGTGATGGTTTAATTTTCCGTGAATATCTGGGGATCGATGAATTAGCGATTTGGTCGCAAATATTTAATTAATGGGGCGGCAGCCCCCTTATTCCGGCTGCAAATATTAACCGTGTTTAATTCACCCTCACTTACGGGTGCGGGTTCTTATTGTCTGAAAACAGAGCAGGAGTTTATATGTCTTCCACCGAAGCAACAAATAAAGCACCAGCCGTACCCGAAAAAAGCAGCGTGAAATCGCTGAAAGAGGAACCTGTATTACAGGTGGAGCGTCGTGATTTTGTCGATCTGGTACCGGAAAAAAGACCGCGTGTGCAATCATTACGCGGCTTTGATGACTGCTATACCGATATTGTCGATTATATCGTTCGCTGCACCCATAAAATATGGGACGAGCGCGATGTCGGTTTAATTTATTCTCACTATACCCATAACTGCGTGCTGTATAACGCGCTGGGGACACTCTATAACCGCGAACAGGTGGTGCAGGATACGCTGCAACGTTTAATTGCCTTCCCGGAACGGCGCGGAATGGCAACCCAGGTTATCTGGAACGGAAATGATGTTGATGGTTTTTATACCTCTCACCTGGTGACGGGAAGCGGGCGGCATACCCAGCACAGCCATTTAGGCAAACCGACGAACCGTACGTTTGTGACGCGTACCGTGGCGGATTGCATGATCCACGAGAATAAAATTTATCGGGAGTGGGTGGTCAGCGACAACATGTCGCTGATGAAACAGCTTGGTCTGAACACCGATCAAATCGCATTTAATATGGCAAAGGAGCAGTTCGATAAAGGCTTCCGCGTGATGGACATCGGCGAAAACGGCCGCATGCTGGGGCAATATCCGCCGGAGATGGAGTGCGATGTTTCCATTGCGCACACCGATACGGAGGAGCAGTGCCTGCGCTGGTTGCATGAGATCTACAACCGCCGGATGTTTGGCAAGATCAAAGAAGTGTATGCGCCTAACGTACAGTGGCACGGTCCGCTGATGAAAGAGCTGTACGGCACCGCGGCGGTAACCCATCAGACGCTGTCGCTGGTGGGGATGATCCCTGACGGCGCGTGGCTGCCGCAGCATATTTGTTCCAACCCGTGCGATGAAGGCGGCGTCAAAGTGGCCGTACGCTGGATTATCGAAGGGCATCACCTGGGTTACGGCGAACTCGGCAAGCCGACCGGAGAACGACTGTTTGTGATGGGCATGTCGCACTACCACATCGTCAACGGAAAAATTGTTGATGAGTGGGTGGTTTATGACCATCTGGCGCTGCTGGCGCAGATCAAACTCGGCCAGATGGAGGACGCGTAAATGTTAAATCAGGTGAGCTGGATTAAGCGCCCGCAGGGGCAGGATGCGCAGGCCGATCGTTCCCTGACGGAGAAGGTCAGCGCCATTATCGAGCGCGTGAAAACCGAAGGCGATACGGCGCTAAGAGCCTTTTCGCAGCAGTTTGATAAGGTCGTGCCCGCGCAGTTTGAGGTGAGCGAGCAGGAGATCGCCGAAGCACTGGAAGGGATGGATGCCCAGACGCGCCGCGACAGTGAGTTTGCCATTAATCAGGTGCGTCGTTTTGCGCAGGCGCAGCTGGCGACCATGCAGCCGCTGGAGGTAGAGACGCTGCCTGGCGTGCATCTCGGTCACCGGATCATCCCGGTGCAGACGGTGGGCTGCTACGTGCCGGGCGGTCGGTATCCGATTCTCTCCGCTCCCGTGATGTCGATTGTTCCTGCGACGGTGGCGGGTTGTGAACAGATTATCGCCTGTCTGCCCCCGGGCGCCCATCCTGCGATGATTGCAGTTTGCCATCTGGCGGGCGCGCACCGCATTTTCAAAGTTGGCGGCGCGCAGGCCATTGCGGCTATGGCCTGGGGAACGGAGAGCATCCCGTCGGTGGACAAAATCGTTGGGCCAGGCAATGCCTTCGTTAACGAAGCGAAACGCCAGGTGTTTGGTCGAGTCGGCATTGATGCCCTCGCCGGGCCGAGCGAGATTTTCACTATCGCCGACGACAGCGCCGACCCGCGCATTCTGGCCGCCGATATGCTGGCGCAGGCAGAGCACGATATTCATACCCGCGTCGGGCTGGCGACAACCAGCCGGGATATCGCTGAGCGAACCCTGGCGGAGGTTGAGCGTCAGCTTGCCAGCCTGCCAACGGCCGCCACGGCGGGCGAGGCGTGGCGTCGGCAGGGGGAGATTGTGCTCTGCGAAGATGAAGCGCAGCTGATTGCGTTTGCTGACTATATGGCGACGGAGCATTTGCAGGTGCATACCCGCGATCCGCACGCGACGGCGGCGAAGATCCGCAACTATGGCTCGCTGTTTATTGGTCAGAACGCCAGCGTGGTGTTCTCCGATAAATGCTGCGGCACCAACCATACGTTACCGACGATGGCGGCGGCACGCTATACCGGCGGTCTGTGGGTAGGGGCATACGTCAAAATCTGTACCCATCAGTGGATTGACGAGCAGGGTATCCCGGCAATCGCAGAACCGGCGATCCGCCAGAGCCGTACCGAGGGGATGCAGGGGCACCGACGGGCGGCGGAAATTCGTCTGCGTCCGCAGGACATTGATGCCATTACTACCGGCATGCGGGACTAAAACGTATCCCGGGCAGCCTTCTGCCCGGTTTTCAGCACGGGGAGCCTGAGACTATGAAGCGCCTGATACCGCCAGACGACTGTCCGGAGGAAATTGCCCGCCGTCTCGACGTCATACAGCAGCACCGGGCGCTCAACGCGATCCTCGGGGTTAACCCTGACGCCATGTCTCAGGCGGAACAGCATCAGCAGCAGCGACGGCGTGGAGAGCCGATCGGCCCCCTGCACGGCGTGCCGCTGATCGTCAAAGATAATATTGCCTGCACGCCGATGCCGATCACCCTTGGCTGCCGTGCGCTGGCCTCGCTTAACGCGACAGCGGATGCACGGGTCGTGCAGCGATTGCGCAGAGCGGGGGCGATTATTCTCGCCAGGGCCAATATGTCCGAGTTCGCGTTCGATGTGCGCTCGCGTAGCTCGCTGGGGGGTGATGTGGCGAATCCACTTTGCCCGACACTCACCGCCGGAGGTTCCAGCGGAGGATGCGCCGCGGCGGTGGCGGCTGGAATGGCGGATGGCGCATTGGGTACCGATACCGGCGGCTCTATCCGCATTCCCTGTAGCTATACCGGGCTGGTGGGGCTACGGCCTGTCTTTCGCCGTTCACAGCTGGACGGCGTGGCGCCGCTCTCGCCCAGCAAAGATACCGTTGGGCCAATGGTACATAGCGTTGAGGATGCCGCCTTGCTGCATGCGGTGATCCATGGCCTGCCGCCGGTTGCGCTTCCTGTGCGTTCGCTGAAAGGCGTTCGCTTTGGCGTGGTGACCGCGTTACAGGGAGAGGATGAGGTACAGCTGGAGGTCTGGCAGTCGGCGCTGCACACGTTGCGCCGTGCCGGAGCGACGCTGGTGGAGGTTTCACTCCCCTTCCTTGAAGAGGTGAGGCAGGCCACCTGCCTCAGTCTGTATGAATTTCGCGTGGCGATTGACGACTGGCTTAGCAAACAGCCAGGCGCTCCCTCCGGACTGACAAGCATTGTGGACTCCGGCGCTTTCCTGCCAGAGTTTGCGCCGTTTCTACGTCAGATGCTGGCGAGTAACACGCTGAAAACCCCTCTCTGGCTGGCGGGGCGTCGCTTTCAGCGCCTGTTGCGGCAGAACCTTTGCCAGGTGGCGGAGGTGCAGCGCATCGACGGATTTGTGTATCCCACCGTAAAACGATTACCAGAAAGTATGGCGAAGATGCCGCCAGGCTGCGCGCCGGAACTGGCCGCTATCAGCGGCCTGCCTGCCATTACGTTGCCCTGTGGCGTAAGCCGTATCGGGCTGCCGGTGGGGATGGAGATGTTATCGGCGCAGGAGGATGAGACGATGCTGATGACGCTGGCGCTGGCGTGTGAGGGGGCATTGCACAGTAAATGAAGATGTAAAAAACCCGCAGGGCTTGCACCATGCGGGCTTTAATGCGTTCACAGGATGGATTGAGCCAGCATGTTATGACCGCAAACGCTTGCCGGTCTGGGCATCAAACAAGAACATTTTTTCCGCGTCTACGTTGAGGAAAACCTTCTGACCCACGTTGATATCCAGCTTTTCATGGGACACCACGATCAGCTCCTGATCGTTGATACGCACCCGGATCTCCTGGCCTTCCCCGGTCATCTCTATCAGTACGATTTCCGCTGGCATCCCTGACTCGCCGATCCGGATATAGTGCGGTCGGGTGGCGCAGATGATCTCCATCCCTTCAATATGTGAGCGGAGGGGGCAGGGGAAGCGGTAGCCGTTGTTGAGCACAATCTCGCCGTGCTGAATCACGCCTTTAAGGGTGTTAATTTCCGGCGTGCCGATAAAGCCCGCGACAAACAGGTTATCCGGGTTACGGTACAGCTCTTCCGGGGTGCCGACCTGCTCAATATGTCCGGCATTCAGCACCACAATCCTGTCCGCCATGGTCATCGCTTCCGTCTGATCGTGCGTCACGTAGATGGTGGTGCGGCCCATCCGCTGGTGGATCTTACGGATTTCGCCGCGCATTTTATGGCGCAGTTTGGCGTCCAGGTTGGAGAGCGGTTCATCAAACAAAAAGGCCTTCGGGTCACGCACCAGCGCGCGCCCCATCGCCACGCGCTGACGCTGGCCGCCGGAGAGATCCCGCGGGAGGCGATCGAGCAGATGCGTCAGGCCGAGGATTTCCGCCGCCTCTTCCACGCGCGCCATCCGTTCCGCTTTTGAGACGCTGGCAAGCTTCAGGGCAAAACTCATGTTGTCCCGCACCTTCATGTGCGGGTAGAGCGCATAGCTCTGGAACACCATGGCGATATCGCGTTTTTTGGCGGGCAGGGTGTTGACCACCTCGCCGTGCATCAGCAGTTCACCGGACGTGATATCTTCCAGACCCGCAATCATGCGCAGCAGGGTGGATTTCCCGCACCCGGACGGGCCGACCAGCACAATAAATTCGCCTTCGTGAATGCTCAGCGAAATCCCTTTAATGATGCTGACGTTGCCGTAGGATTTGCCGAGATTATTTAAAACGATTTGGCTCATGTTACTCTCCTCGCCCGGCGGAGTGGCCTGGCTGCAATAATGGCATGACGTGCTGGCGGTAAAGCGCCGCCGCAGCGAGATCCTGCTGGATAATGCTTTGTGCTGATTCGCTGAAGCGCCGCGCGGCCGTGCGCAGATCCAGGCGGTTGGCGCTATCAATACCCGCCAGCACCTCAGGTTCGACAATGGCTTCCCCGTGCAGCGCGCCTAAAATCGCGCCGCTCATCACCCCGATAGAATCGGTATCACGGCCTGAATTGATGGCGTCTTCCACCGCACCGCGAAACTCGCCTTCGCGCAGCAGGCAGAAGGCCAGCGCCATCGGCAGTTCCTCAATCGACATCAGGCGCGAGGGCTGGTAGGCCATGGTCGGGACGCCCGCTTTTTCCGGGCCGTGCATCAGGTCGTCACCCATCGGCGAGAAGGGCAAAAGCGCATCGTGCAGGGCGTCAACGACCTGTTGATAATCCCATGCGGTTCCACGGTAGCGACGCGCGACGTCAAGCGTTGCCGCGATAGCCTGACGGGTACCGTCTTTAGCCAGTTTCAACGCGATGTTGGTGATAGCCTCAACGGTGATGCCAGGAATAAATGCCGCCGCAACGCAGGCGGCGAAGACCCCTGCGGCCTCCAGCCCATAGCTCTGCTGATGCCCCTGGGTGAAATTAATGGCTTCCTGGTAGGCCGCTTCAGGGTTGCAGGCATTGATGGCTCCGATGGGGGCGGCATACATGGCTGCGCCGCAGTTCACCATATTGCCCACGCCGCCCTGGCGCGGATCGCAGGCGGCCAGTTGCAGACGATGGAAGATCCATTTTTCCGGATAAAACAGGCGCTCAATAACCAGCGCTTCCCGATCCAGTTCCGGCACCCAGCGCGGTTCCCAGGCAATCTTCCGTACAAAAGACTCCCCCATATCCCACGCATCAATGTGGCGCCCCAGCTCGCTGTAAACCTCCATCAGGCAGAGCGTCATCAGCGTATCGTCGGTAATGATGCCGTTGCCGCGCACGCGGTTGTTGCGCCGTGCGGACGGCTCGTCCATCCGGTGCCAGCGCTGGTGGATGGAGGTGACGCGGCCATATTTCTCCGCGATTTGCCGGGCGGAGAGTTTCTCAACCGGTCCGCCTAAGGCATCGCCGAACGCCACGCCATACAGCATGCCCAGAATGCGGGAATTGAACGATAAATCAGTGGTTTGCGTAACGGTCATTTTAATTTTTCCTCTGCATATTCGGTCATGGCGTTTCCACCTGCGGCTTTCCAGGCGCTGACATACTGATCCCACTTGTCAAATGACGCTTTGCCAGAGACAAACTGGTACGCCCACTGGTTGTAAATACTGCTGGTTGAGTCGATGGCGGCGGCAAATGACGCCGGGAAGATAAAGGCGTTATCCGCCGTAAAATAACGTTGTGAATTGTCGATATAGCGCAGCATCGCGGGCGTCCGCCACTCCACCGGTGGCTTCCAGTTGGCGGCCTGGATAAACCGCGGATACCAGGCATTAATTTTTGGCGTCACGTTTATGGTGTTGCCCTTACGAACGTAGTGCGTGTTCTCGAAGCCCATCTGCTCCATCATTTGCCCTTCCGGGCTTGCCAGAAAATCGAGCAGGATCATCACTTCCTTTTTATGTTTCGAGAGCGAGGACATGGCAAAGCCGCGCGTTTCCATGGAAACATCTGTCGCCGCCAGCCCTTTACCTGCCGGGCCTTCGGGTGGGTCGAGCAGGGTGAGGGTGGCGTCAGGATGGATCTGGCGCATCTTTTCCTGGTACACGCCGACGTTGCCCGGCGATGAGACGGATACCACGCCAACCTTGCCGGTATAAAACTCATCCTCTTTTAGCTCCCAGTTGGTGGTGATGTACTGGGAGGAGAGCAGTCCTTTCTGATATAGCGAATGGTAGAACTCCAGCTTGCTCCGCTCCTGCGGGCTTATCTGGGCGTTGATCAGCTTGCCCTGGTCGTCCTTGAGCCAGGTGGCGTGAATACCAAACGCCGGGTTCATAAAACCGTCGAGATCGCGCAGGTCTTTCTCGGAGGTGATCCCCCAGCTGTCCGTCTTACCGTCGCCGTTGTAGTCACCGGCGTGGATCGCATTGAACAGCGTGACGTACTCCGCCAGTGTTTTGGGCGATGCGCTGAACCCGCTCTTCTGTAACCAGTCCTCACGGATCACCGGCTGGCGCGCGCGCAGCGGAAAGACATACAGCAGGGTCGGATGGTTTTGCAGGCGAAGCCGGTTGTGCGGCCACAGCGCCTCTTTCAGATAGCGGGTTTGCGCAATCCACGGACGCCAGTCTTCAAGAATGCCCTGTTCGAACATCTTCTGGTCGCTGCCGTTGAAGTAGATCAGGTCAGGGATGGTGCCGGAGAGCAGCATCACGTTCAGCACGTCGGAGTAGCCGGAAGACGACAGGTTGACGATTTCAATGTGGATATCGTGTCCCTGGCGTGCCAGCGCCTGCTCGATTCGCTGAATATGCGCGACATCTTCGCGGTTGGTGGTCAGCAGATCTTTTTCCACAATCCGGATAGTGACCGGCTCGGCCCAGGCGGCCTGGCATAACAGCAGGCCGCAGGCGATTGCTGTGAATAATTTCATCGTCATCGCTCCTGTTAACCCTTCACCGCGCCGGACATGGTCCCTTTGGTGAAGAAGCGCAAAATAATCGGGTAGATGGCAATCAGCGGGGCGATGGTTAAGGTGATCATCCCGGCTTTTAGCGCCTTGATGCTGATCTGGCTGGCATCGGTGTAGTTCGACATGCTTTCGACGCCTACCATCGCCAGCTTATCGCCCTCGACGACAAACTGACGCAGCACCACCTGCAACGGCCATTTGTCCGGGTCGTTGAGGTACACCATGGCGCGGAAAAACTCGTTCCAGTGCAGCACCATGTAAAATAACGTGATCATGGCAATGGACGATTTGGCGACCGGCATAATGACATACCACAGCGTCTGGAACGGGTTCGCGCCATCGAGTTCGGCGGCTTCCAGCAGCTCCTCCGGGATCTCTTCGAACAGGCGAACCAGAATAATCAGGTACCAGGCGAAGACGGCGCGATACAGGATGACGGACCAGTAGCTGTTCAGTAGCCCCAGCTTTTTCATCACCAGAAAATCGGGGATGATGCCCGGCTCAAAGACGATGGTGAACAGGACAAACATAAACAGCCAGCGGCGTCCCGGCAGGCGTTTTTGCGCCAGCGCCCAGGCCAGCAGCACGGTGAAAACTACGTTGATGATGGTGCCCACCACGGTAATCAGCATTGCATTGCCAAACCCGCGCAGCACGGCTTCGTTGGTCAGCAGCAGCTTCCAGACGTCCA
The DNA here is from genome assembly GCF_048283985.1 of Enterobacter cloacae complex sp. 6730903. NCBI lineage: Bacteria > Pseudomonadati > Pseudomonadota > Gammaproteobacteria > Enterobacterales > Enterobacteriaceae > Enterobacter > Enterobacter cloacae complex sp. 6730903. The sequence goes on from NZ_JBLVXX010000069.1 coordinate 8,874, forward strand.
GCGAAAAGCCCTGCGGAATAATTTCCAGGCCGCTCATGCCGGGCACGTTTGCCGGGCTGGAGAAGGATATCGCCACCAGGTTGAGGATCGGTTGTAGCGTCACGACAACCAGCAGCATCAGTACCGAGAGAATGAGCACATATTCGATGCGCTCAAAAGGGGTGCTTCGTGATGAGATGCGCATTACCAGACTCCTTTACCCGTCAGGCGTTTTGAAACGTTATGTGCCAGCACGATAAGGATCATGCCGATCACGCCTTTGAATAACCCTGCGGCGGTCGCCAGCGAGAACTCCCCGGTGCGCAGGCCCATGCGGTAGACGTAGGTGTCGATGATGTCTATCTGTCCGTTCACCACGTCGTTGGTCATGTTGAAGACCTGATCAAAGCCCTGGCTCAGGAACAGCCCGACGTTGAGGATAAACAGCGTGGCGATGGTCGGGGTGATAGCGGGCAGGGTGATGTGCCAGATTTTGCGCCAGCGCCCGGCACCATCCATTTCCGCGGCTTCATACAACTGTGGATCGATGGCGAGGATCGCCGCGATGTAAAGTAATGAGTCCCAGCCCGCGCTGCGCCACATTTCAGTGAACACCAGTACCCAGCGGATAGAGCCGCTGTCGGTCATAAAGGGGATCGGGTCATAGCCCATCGATTTAATGATGTCGTTAACTGCGCCATCAACCGGCGAGAGCGTGGCAATCGCGATGCTGGCGATTACCACCCAGGAAAGATAGTGCGGCAGATAAATCACCGACTGGACAAATTTACGGTAACCGGACGAGCGCACTTCATTGAGCAAGAGCGCCACGATAATGGGAACCGGAAAAATAAAAATCAGCTTCATTGCGCCGATAATCACGGTGTTCTGTATCACTTGCCAGAAAATAGGGGATGACATCAGCGTGGCAAAATACTCCATTCCGACCCAGATATTCGGCGGGATAATACGGTACTGCTCAAACGCAATTTTGGTTTCCCAAATGGGTAAATAGTGCCAGATAAAAAAATAGATAACCCCAGGCAGGGCCATTACGTAAAACGGCCACCACCGGCGTAACGTCTGGCGGCAACGTGCCATGCGGGATAGTGTTTGCTGATGAGGCATATTATTTACCTGCGGTATCGCGCCGCCGGGTTTAGATTCTGTCAGGGCTTTCATCGGACATACTCCCATTACTGAAATGGTTGTCGTGAATATAATCTGTGTTTGCAGAAATATGCGTGCGTTAAATTTTCTCGGTGAGAATGTTTTTATCGTTATATTGCGCGAGGCGGGTCAGGACATCTTTATATTCGGGCATATTTGATGCGCCTTCTTTTTCGACGGCCAAAGAGGCGAAAGCACAGGCAAATTTTGCTGCCTGAATAATAGATTCCCCTTTCGCCATCGCGGCGGCGAATGCGCCGTTGAAGGCATCGCCAGCACCGGTGGTATCCACACATACGGCTTTCAGCGCCGGGATATGAATGAATTGCTCACCGTCATAAATAAGCGCGCCTTTCGCTCCCATGGTAATGATGACGTGGCCTACCCCTTTCGCTTTAATGGCTCTGGCGGCTTCCTTTGCGCTGGCAAGATCCACAATATGAATGCCGGACAGCAATGAGGCCTCAGTCTCGTTTGGGGTCAGAAAGTCCACGTTCTTCAGGCAGCTAACCACATCAGATGACCAGGGGGCAGGGTTCAAAACCACCTTGATCCCGTTACGGCGGGCAATTTCAATGGCCCGAAAGGTAGCGGGTAGATTATTTTCCAGCTGGGTTAAAAAAATATCTGCGTTTTTCACTTCAGGGGTAATTGCTTCAACTTCATCGGCTGTAATGGACCGGTTGGCCCCAGGGCTGATGGCAATCATATTTTCACCATCGCTTTGACAAACATAAATAAGCGCGGTGCCGGTTTTCTGATCCTTATCCTGATAAAGCGTGAAGCTGTCGATAGCAGAAGATGAAAGATGTTCAAAGGCCATCTGACTAAACTGATCGTTACCCACCTTACCGACAAAATGGGTTTTAACATTGCATTTGCTTACGGCCAGCGCCTGATTTGCGCCTTTTCCGCCGGGTCCAATAATCGTATTTTCGGAAAAAATAGATTCTCCGCTTTGCGGGAAACGATCGACATTAGCAATAATATCAACGTTGAATGAACCCAGAATACAGACTTTACCTTTCATCTTTCGCCCTTTGTGTCGGGATTTGATCGTTTTTCTTGACTGCGCGGAGTCAAAAAAATGAATGATATTGCTATCTAAATTATTGACTGATTGGGTATGAAAAATACGGCGTTTGATAATTGCCCCACCGTGGCATCGCTCAATGCCGCCTTCCTGCGCTAATAAGTTCAGGTCGCTGCGAATCGTTTCCCTGGTGACGTTAAATACTTTCGCAAGCTGATTCACCGTCGCCCGTTCGTACCTGTTAAGCCAGGTCAAAATTGCATAATGCCGTTCTTTATTGAGCATATGGTCACCTCTGTAGTTATATTATTGTTTCCTTGTTGTTAATGTTTTGGTGTTGTTCACAGATCGTTCGACAAAACAAAAGAAAACGGAAATATATGAGGTGATAACTATTTAATATCAATTGGTTATGTTGATTGCGTGAAGGGGGGTGGGCTTTGATTTGCAGTGCGGGGATTTCAACGATGGCAGGGGCCATTACGCAACGTTAGATTTTTCTCGGGCGCTTTAGCACGCAGAACATTGGTGTAGGTCTGGGGGGCTGTGGCTGATCCGGCATGAACCGGAATACCTGAACGTATAGCGATAATCGCCGGACTAAGTCGAATGGCTCGGAGAACGACAGACACAAAAAAGCCCGCAGGGCTTGCGCCGTGCGGGCTTTCAGGACTTCATCGGATGACTCTGGTAATCACCGATGAAGAATTTTGGTGGAGCTGGCGGGAGTTGAACCCGCGTAAAAGTTACCTAACTACTTGTTTTTATTGTGGTCATGTTCATCCATGAATTCTGCGTAGCTTTTACGTATTCTTTGAATTCGTTGCGCTGTTCTACTGAGACTTGGTGAAAAAGTTAATCTGAATCCGGCTTCAATAGTATCGTTTTTTTGGCTAGTTCTGGTACATACAAAACTGGAGGTAAACACCTCCTTTCTTTTTACACCAGTGATATCTTCATAACTTAATGTTAAAGTGGGGCCCACAATGGGCAAGTACATTCCAATCGGAGACTTTGAGTGCTCCCAAAGATAATATGTCAAAAGCATTGGAATTATATTTGGTAATGTTAAATATGTCTCTTTGCTGCTAACTGACCATGGCAAAATGTAATCTACATCTTTATATTTATTGGCATGGCTAAACCAAGCAGTTTTACCATTTCCTAACAAATTTATGAGTTCTGAGTTAATCTCCTTTGAATATTGAAATGCGTAACTATTTGAATGGATATAGTCTAAATACTCTTTTGTGCTTAAGTTTTTTTCATCACTTACATATTTCAATCCGATCTTCTTAAAATGTTTGAAGTAATCAAAGTCCCAAGAGTATTCAAATTTTAACGCTGGCCCTAACCCAATGTTAATGAGTGGTGGATTTATGGTGAACTCACTACTATCATTTGTAAGGTCAATAAATTTTATTATTTTTCTTCTCGCTAGGTTAACCTCGACACCTTTTAATGTTATTTGAACCTTATTTGCTATTCTCCGTTGGATAATGTTTTGTCGTATCGCTAAATAAGCTGCAAAGGCAGATAATGTGCTAGCAACAAGACCTCCTACTCCCACCCAAGCTGGATCTGCCATCTTGATATCCCTTCTTTTCTAAAAGAAGGGATTATTTGCCAAGATCAACTTTTTTTCAATTGAATATTTGTTGTGTTATTGTCGTATTCCTTGAGATAACGTCCGTAGTGACGGAATAGCATTTCTGGGCCTTTGTGACCCATCTGAGCCGCTAACCAGAAAAGGTTTACACCACGACTGATCAGCCGTGTAGCGAAAGTGTGCCGGGTTTGATAGGGGTTGCGATACCTGATACCGGCTTTCCTTAGCGTTGGCACCCAAGCTTTTTTCCTGATGGCATCCGCGCTTGCCCATGGTTTGTTTGTCTTCGGATCCTCAAAGACACAACCGTTCTTCATGAAGCTGAAGGGCTTTTGATCGTTGAGGGCGATCATCGCCTCATCAGTTAATTCTACCTTGCGCGTTCCAGCCTTTGTTTTGGTCCCCTTCGTCACGCCTGACACGCTGGCGCTCTGTACATGCGCTGTCTTCCCAACAAAATCAATATCTCTCCAGCGGAGCGCACACAGTTCGGAACTACGCAATCCTGTCTGGATTGCAAACCTGAAAAGGTTCTCCCACTGTTTATTGCCTGTTGATGTTAACAGCGCGCTCACCTCAGCTGGTGAGAGCGGATCGACAATGTAGCGACTTTCTGCATCGCTCTTATTGCTTTGGTACCGTGTCAGACTGAAAGTATAGGGCAGTGAGAAAAAGTAGCGTGCTGGTAAGTCTTACAAACGGATCGGTGGCAATTAGCTTGTTGTGCCTGATTTTTTGACGGTATTTTTCCCCGATTTTTCCCCAGTGATTCCCCGTACAGAAAATAGACATAAAAAAACCAGCCGTAAGAGGCTGGTTTAAATGTGTTTTTGGTCGGCACGAGAGGATTTGAACCTCCGACCCCCGACACCCCATGTCAGTAACTATAGATTGTAATATTTTTTAAGAGCCTCAGTTGCTGCTTGAGTTGCAGCCGCAATTCCTATACCTAAAGTCCCATGAACTGCTTTATTTGCAATGTTAGCCATCCATTTACTAACAGACTGACCATATTCACCACGATTGTTAGCTATCGGGCCATCTTCATCAATAGCAATTTCTAAATCGTCAACATCAGATTTAGGGAAACCCTGAGCTGAAAGATACTCTTTTAATGACGCAATGTCGTTTTTTACTACGTTGTTATTTACTGAAAATGAGTTTTCATTTCCGAAGTTTATGACGGTATTGTCTCCGAAAATTGAGTTACGGAACAATGAAGACGTATCAATATTTTTAAGTTGTTCTTTCATGTTTTTTTCGTCAGAAATTTCAGAAACTTGATCCGAAAGCTCAAGTATAAAATCAAGCAGCCGCGACCTGACCTGAGTTAATATGGAGGTGAAGTTATGTAGCGGAATCTCTTTATAACAGCGTGTTAACTCATAGCCTTTATCTATACCTTTGCAATATTTAACTAATGCGTAATCCAAAGGAATTGGCTGCTGAAGAGTTTGGCTATCACCGGCGTTTGTTACCAAGTTTTCAATTTGACTGATTGAAAGCCGCACTTCGCTCCTTGTAGCATCGTTATAGTCATCTTCACTTAGATAGCCAATCGGCAACGGAAAAGCTCTATAAAGACGAACGCTGTTGTTCAGATCTGCAAGAATTCTTGTGCCAACAAATCGATAATCGGGTAGGGGAACTGAATCAGGATAACCATCAATTTCATGGTTTACCCAGGCCGCAAGCTCCTTCTTCCCGATAGAGAAGAGAAGGATCTTCGTTTTCATGAGAGCATTAGTTGTGCCTTCATCACCAGAACTGAGTATCTGAATGATTTCTTGCAGTTGATTCATATGTCTTATCCCATAAAAAAAGCCCGCATCAGCGGGCTTCTGTGGAACTAAAGAGCCGCGGCTCCTTTGCGTATCCTTTTTTGTCTCGTCACCGTCTGGTCGGTGTCCTACTGAGACTGCTAACTTCCTGTTATTACTAGTGATGTCCTATCACTGTCCAATCATGATTGGTGGGCTGGCGTCCCTGTAATTAGCTATTCATTCCATTGATTTTTAATATTATTTAAACTTTGAATTTTATGTGTGGTTCTAAAAAGGAACCATAAATCGTAATGGTATGGGTTCTCACGATTAGCGGATTGGAGAATTGTATCAAAAGGAAACAAATTCTTCAGTTCAACTCCCTGCTGGTAGCTGAACTGCGCAAGCAGGATCTGCTTTTCACCGATTAGTGAATGCGGTAGTTTTTCAGCAAAACTGAATTCTATCCGTAGGGCAGTACCAGCATAGGTGGAGAATGGATTTTGAACAACTGGTCACCAGAGCACACAAAAGACATCAAGAGTTGGTTTAAGATTGATACATATCGCAAATTTGAAGACCTCTCATTGCTCCAGTTTTACCATGAGATATGGGCTCGTAACTTGTTCTTTAAGGAGTATCGGGAAGAGTTTGAGAGCAGAACTCTTATGGGTTACTTCTCAAAAATTTTCAGTGGCAATCCTTTTTTAATTGAAGAAGGGCAACTGGGATACATGACTCCTGCCAACAAACTTTTTCAGCCTCCCCATTTTTTTCTAACAACTCTTGATCGCCTTGCTGAAACGAGCATCATTGCTATGCAACGCGGAGGTTTTGTTTGGGATGGTGATGACAATTATTCAATAAACAGAGATCTTCGGGAAGAATCACTTTCAGATATTATGCCAGATCAGTTTTCACGAACAGTCATGTTCGAGATTGATTTGGCAAGTGGCACAGACGAAGAGATTGCAGAGTCGCTTAAAGCTGCATTACCGCAGTGGCGTAAAATCAAAGGTATCGAACCAGATCCTTTAGAATCAGTTCGCTTTGGGTATGGAACTATCAAGAAACTCATCAGTTATCGTGTGATACCTATGCTGGATATCCTGGTGTGGGCAGCCGTTAAAAAAATCCGTGTCTCTGACGACAGGTTATCCAGACTGCTATATACAGACGATGACGAAGAAAGCGAAATGAGGCAGTCTAGCCAAATCAAAGATACCGACAGGCCTTTGGCTCTTAAATCCTGCACAACTGACTTTATCCGACAATTCCATTACTTCATGAACAAAAATAGCCATTTGAAGCAAATGAAAGTCTCTGATGTAATGAAACTATCGGATTAGAATTACATTTATAACTATTTGTTTTAATTTTGAAAATTAACTAAAGGCATCATTGTGAATGGTGCTTTTTTTTGCGATTTTTACTTTAAACCGGGCATTTTGACACTTGCTATAAAACGGGGGAATTTCAGCTACTCTCAAGTTCCCCTTTTCTATACGGCACCAACTTCGAGAAAACCATCCTGCATAGCTACGAAGAACCTCCGCTTCAGGAGCTTCGCTCTTTTCTTTTCCCAACTGCTCGTATAGTGACTTCACCGCAACGACAAGGGATAACGAAATGAAAAATCAAGCAACCCGCCTAATACGATTACCAGAAGTTCTCGAACGAACTGGCTACGGAAAAGCCTGGATATATCGTCTGATCAACGATGGTAAGTTTCCTGCTCCTGTCAAAATTGGAAGTCGTGCAGTAGCTTTCGTTGAAAGTGAGATTGATACCTGGATTCAGTCTGTTATCGAAACAAGTCGAAATAATGTTGCTTAATTGAACATAGGAGCGGTTTTATGAATATCGAAGAATTTGTAAGCGAAGAAAACCATATGTGCAATTTATGCGGAGATCTTTTTTACAAGATCTTTGACCAAGAAGTGATTTATGACTTACCTAATAACGAGTTTAATAAAGAAATCATTTACTGGCTCAGTCAGTATCTTGTAGGAAATCTGAGAGAACCTTTAGACTCGATCTCTGAGCTTAATGCTTGCAAACAGATATATGTTTACGAGACCTGGTTATCTCTAATTAAATGTCCTGATGAATTGAAACTCCTAGCGAAGCGGATAATTTTATATCTAATGGATTAAGAGCTTTTTATGAAAGTGTAAAGTTTGGCTGCATAATTTACCTTAAAACTTTACAGAATAAATTACATTATTTTGGTTGTCGTTTATTAGCAAGGCAGTGAGATAGTTTTCGAAGTATTAGGTGTACAT